>NZ_CP109487.1:5007500-5170000 GCF_036227605.1 Streptomyces sp. NBC_01439
AGGTCGCGGCCGACCTCCTCGGGGGCTTCGCCCTCGCCACCATGGTCCCGCTGATCGGTGTCATCGCCGGCACCGGCGCCATCGGCCCGGAGATCGACGACGGCTCCATCGTCTACCTGCTCGCCAAGCCGGTGAAGCGCCCGAAGATCATCATGACCAAATTGATCGTGGCGATCGCCGTCACGATGGTCTTCTCCGCGATCCCCACCCTGATCGCAGGCTTCATCCTCAACGGCAACGGACAGCAGATCGCCGTCGCCTACACGATCGCCGCCCTCGTGGCCTCGATCGCCTACAGCGCGCTGTTCCTGCTGCTCGGCACCGTCAGCCGGCACGCGGTCGTCTTCGGCCTGGTCTACGCCCTGATCTGGGAGTCGCTCTTCGGCAGCCTGGTCTCCGGAGCCAAGACCCTCAGCGTCCAGCAGTGGGCCCTGTCCGTCGCCGAGAAGGTCGCCGGGGACGGGTACGTCGACGCCACCGTCGGCCTTCCCACTGCCGTGATCCTGCTCTGCGCGGTCACCATCGGCGCCACCGTCTACGCGGGCCAGAAGCTCCGCCGCCTCACCCTGGCGGGCGAGGAGTAGGTCCTGTCACAGCTCATGCGAACCTGTGCCCCGCCCGGCCCACCGGTCGGGCGGGGCACAGGTTCGCGCGGCATCATCGGTGCATGGTCGCGCACACCGAGCCGGAGCCGTCCAGGCCACTGCGGTCCTGGATACGCTCCTCGCCCGGAACGCACATTTGGCTGCTGATCATCGCCGTCACCAGCATCATCGTCGCGATCGCACCCGACCAGGTCGACAGCGTCCTCCTCCACCGCAACAGCAGCAACATCAACCAGCTCGTCAAATACCCGGTCCGGGCACTCGTCAGCAGTGCCTTCTGGATCGCGAACCCGGCCTCCCTCGCCCTCTACGCCGTGCTCTTCGAGCTGTTCCACGCCCCCGTCGAACGCTGGCTCGGCACCCTGCGCTGGCTCCTGATCGTCGCGACCGCCCACGTCGTCGCCACCCTGGTCAGCCAGAAGATCCTCCTGACGGCCATCCAGGACCACCGGGCCCCGCACAGCATGACCCACGTCGTCGACATCGGCGTCAGCTATGGGCTCGCGGCCTCCATCGGCGTCCTCACCTACCTGCTCCCCGGCCCCTGGAGATGGCTCTACCTGGCCGGAGCGCTCGCTTTCTTCGGGATGCCGTTGGTCACCGGTGGCACCTTCACGGACCTCGGCCACGCCATCGCGCTCTCCGTCGGCCTGCTCGCCTGGCCGCTCACCCGCAACGTTGTTTCACGTGAAACATGACGGGGATCTAGTAGGGCTTGGTCAGGTTGGGGTTGGTGTGGGTATGCCGCGGTGGCAGGTGGGGCATGCGCCGGTCCATGTCGCGAGGAGGGTTTGTAGCTCGCGGACGACTTGGTAGAGGCTCAGGCCGGCGCCATGTCTTTTGGGGCTCTGGCCAGTCGTTGCAGGGTGCAGAAGGCGTGGGCGACGGATACGAGGGTGACGTGGTGGTGCCATCCGTTCCAGGTGCGTCCCTCGAAGTGGGCAAGTCCCAGGGCCTGTTTCATCTCGCGGTAGTCGTGCTCGATGCGCCAGCGGAGCTTGGCCAGGCGGACCAGGGTGGTCAGCGGGGTGTCGGCGGGCAGGTCGGAGAGCCAGAACTGAACGGGTTCGCCCTGGTCGGCCGGCCACTCGGCCAGCAGCCAGCATGCGGGCAGTTCCGGGCCCTCGACCGTGTGGCGGACCTCGCGACCGGCAGGCCGGATCCGCAAGGCCACGAACCGCGAGTACATCCGCTTGAAGCCGCTGCGGCCGGTGCCGGGCCGGGAGCCCTCACGCCATTGCACTGGCTTCGCCGTCTTCCGGCCGGCCGCGATGACCAGCTGTTTCACCGACTGCGGCTTGTCCGGGTACTTCGCCACGGGTGGCCGTCCGTTCCCGGAGTAGGGCTCGGTCACCGGCACGGCTTCGCCGGGCTGGGCCGAGAGGGTGGTGGAGATCCCCACCATGTAGTTGAGGCCGCGGGCCTGCAGGCCGTGCCGGAATGCCGCCGCGTCTCCGTATCCGGCGTCCGCGACGGCCAGCGGCACCTCGATGCCCCACGAGCGGGTCTCATCCAGCATGTCCAGGGCCAGCTGCCATTTCTCCACATGCCCGGTGTCGTCGGGAATGCCGCAGGCGGTGCGGCGGGCGACCTTGGCCGGGTCCGCCTTCGGCGAGGCGGGGTCCCAGGCCTCGGGCTGGAACAGCCGCCAGTTGACCGCCACCGAGGCGTGGTCCGAGGCCAGGTGCAGGGAGACGCCCACCTGGCAGTTGGTGACCTTGCCCGCAGTGCCGGTGTACTGCCGCGAGACACACGCCGAGGCATTGCCGTCCTTGAGGAAGCCGGTGTCATCGAAGATCAGCACGGTGGGCCGGATCGCCTTCTCCATGCTCCAGGCCAGCCGGGCCCGCACATGCGCGGGGTCCCACGGGCTGGTGGTGATGAAGTGGGCCAGGGCCTGACGGTTCCCGTCCTCGCCCAGCCGGGCGGCCATCGGCTCGACCGACTTGCGCTGCCCGTCCGTGAGCAGGCCCCGCAGGTAAACCCGCCCCCACCGACGCTGATCCTTACGCGCGAACGGCTCGAAAACCTCCGCCGCGAAGTCCTCCAACTCGCCACGTACAGCTGCAATTTCCTCCGGCGTCACACGTCTTGAACGACTCACCGAGCCCTTAGGACACGCAACACCAGCCCCAACCTGACCAAGCCCTACTAGTCGGCCTCAGCCTCCGGCTCCGCTTTGGCGATGCCGTGCTCCCAGGCCCAGGCAGCGATTCCCACCCGGTTGCGGGCCCCCAGCTTGGCCTGGACGTTCGCGATGTGGGTCTTTGCCGTCCCCGCGCTGATGAACAGTTCCGCGCCGATCTCGGCGTTGGTGAGCCCCCGCGCCACCAGGCGCACGATGTCCACCTCCCGCTCCGTCAGCGGATGCGCCGAGGGCCGGGCGACCGGACCTTCCTGCGTCAGCCGGCTCAGCAGCCGCACCGTGATCTGCGGACTGATCAGCGTGTCCCCCGCCATCGCCGCCCGCACCCCCTCGATCAGCAGTGCCGGCCCGGACCGCTTCAGCAAGAAGCCGCAGGCGCCGTTGCGGAGCGCCGTGTGCACGTATTCGTCCAAGTCGAAGGTGGTCACCACCACCACGCGCGTCTGCGGCGCCAGCAGCCGGGTCACCTCCAGCCCATCGAGCCGAGGCATTCGGATGTCCGCCAGCACCACATCGGGCCGAAGTTCCCTCGCCAGCGCCACCGCGCTCTCCCCGTCCGCGGCCTCCCCCACCACGGTCATGTCCGGCTGTGAATCAAGGATCAGCCGGAAACCGCTACGGATGTCCTCTTGGTCGTCGGCTATCAGGATGCGTGTGGTCACGCCGCCATGATCACCCGAGGGTGGGTCCCTGTGCCGGGAAGACGGCGCAAACCCGCCACCCGCCGTCGGCGCTCGGGCCGGCCCGCAGCGTCCCGCCCGCCGCCTCCACCCTGCCGCGCAGACCGGCCAGCCCGGTTCCACCCCGCCGCCGCAGCCCCAGTCCCCGTAGTCCGCCCGCGCCCCTGGCCGGCGCGGAGTTGGCCACGCTCAGCTCGATTCCCTCAGCGGCCCGGTACAGGCGCACCCGTACGACCGCCGCCCCGGGCGCGTGCCGGCGTACGTTCGTCAAGGCCTCCACGGCCACCCGGTAGGCGGTGGTGTCCGCTTCTCGTGACAACTCGCGGGCCGCTGCTGGATCGGCCTCCAGCACCCCACCCTCGAACCGTCCTACCAGCGAAGGTAGTTCCGAGGTCCCCGGGACCGAGGCGGAACGCGCACCGGCCGCCTCCCGCAGTGCGTGCACCGTCCGGTCCATAGAGGCGAGCGCGCCGAGCCCGGCCGCCTCGATCCGCTCCAGCGCGCGGACCGCTTGCTCGGGGTCCTTGTCCGCCACGAACCTGGCCGCCTGGGCCTGCACCACGATGGCGCTTACGTCGTGCGCCACGAAGTCGTGCAGATCCCGCGCCAGTTCCAGTTGCTGGTCACGCCGGCCGTCCCGGACGGCCCGGCGCATCCGGCTCGCCTGACGGCGCAGATATCCCCCGGCCGCCAGGGCCCCGAGAGCGGGCACCGCCCAGAACGCCGCAGCTCCACAGGCCTCCAGCCACGACGCCGTCCCCCACATCAGCGGTACCGGCCACAACGCGACGGCCGTGACGCCCAGCGAGGCCGCGACGGCCCCCGAGCGCACCGGGGACCAGCGGGCCACCAGGGCCAGCAGCGGCAGCAGTAGCCCCACCCAGACGAGCAACCACGCCGGGGGCGCGCCCAGGAACACCGCGAGGAGGCCGCCGATGCCAGCAAGGGCCAGCAACGGGGCGTACGCGGTACGGAGGTTGGCGGTCATGGCTCGACCCTACGATCGCGCCCCGGGACCGGCCATCCGCCGATCGGCAGAGCAGTACGGACATGACAGGACCCACCGGCCTGCCGATCGGCGGATGGTTCCGAAGGCCCCGTCCGACCAGGCTTGAGTCAGCAACCAGAAGCCCCTGAAAAGGACTTGTCAGATGACTTCCCACACCGTGGTTCGTGCCCCGCACACCGTGCCCGGAGTCTCCCCACGGCTTCGCCTGCTCGCCCGGCTCACCTCGCTGACCGTGCTTCCCAGCTGCCTGTGGCGGCTGGCGATCGCGGTCGGCATTCCCATGGGCTGGGGACCGGGCAGCGACCTGCACCACTCGTACTACCCGGGTACCGCGTCCCTGGTCCTCGTCTTCGTCTGCGTCCTGCAGGAGTGCCTCGGCCTGTTGAGCCTCGGTATGGTCCAGCGCTGGGGCGAGGAGCTGCCCGGCTGGATTCCCGTGCTGGGCGGAGGCCGGATCCACCCCCTGGTGGCGGTCGTTCCCGCGTCGCTGGGCGCGATCGCGCTCACCGGCATCACGGTCCTTGGTGCCTGGACCTGGAGCGAGACCAACGCCGCGAATCCCGATGCGCCGACCGGACTCGCCCTCCGGATCTTCGACCTCTCCTACGCGCCGCTGTTGCTCTGGGGCCCGCTGCTGGGCATCCTCACCGTCGCCTACTGGCGCCGCCGCCGCATCCACGGCTGATGCACGAAAATTCGCTGGTAAGGGACCTGCGCCAGGTGCAGAGTGAGTCGTGCGGGGAGCAACAAAAGGTCCGGGGCAGCCACTTCGAGCGCGCCTTGCGGCGCGGGCCGTCCCGGACCTTCTCCTACGTCATGCGCGCTACGCGGCGCCCAGCAGACGCTCCAGCACCACCGCGATGCCGTCCTCCTCGTTGGAGGTCGTCACCTCGTCGGCCACGGCCTTGAGCTCGGCGTGGGCATTGGCCATTGCCACCCCGTGCGCGGCCCAGCCGAACATCGGGATGTCGTTGGGCATGTCACCAAAGGCGATCGTGTCCGCCGCCTTCACTTTCAGCCGGCGCGCGGCCAGCGACAGACCCGTGGCCTTGGTCAGACCCAGCGGCAGGATCTCGACGATGCCGGGCCCCGCCATGACGATGTCGACCAGGCTGCCCACGGTCTCCCGGGCCACCTTGACGAGCGCGTCGTCGTCCAGCTCCGGATGCTGGATGTAGAGCTTGTTCAGTGGAGCCGCCCAGAGTGCCTTGGCGTCCTCCAGGTAGAGGGCCGGGAGCCCTTCCTGTGCCTGGTACCCGGGCCCGAACAGTACTTCGCCGTCCACCCCGTCCCGGCTGGCCGCCAACGCCAGCGGGCCGATCTCGGCCTCCAGCTTCGAGAGCGCCAGACCGGCCAGCTGCCGGTCCAGCGTCACCGAGGTCAGCAGCCGGTGCGCACCCGCGTCATAGACCTGTGCGCCCTGCCCGCAGACCGCGATCCCCTTGTAGCCGAGATCGTCCAGTACGTGCCGGGTCCAGGGCACGGCGCGACCGGTGACGATGATGTGTGCCGCGCCCGCCGCGGTGGCCGCGACGAGCGCTTCACGGGTGCGTTCCGAGACCGAGTCGTCGCCACGCAGCAGCGTGCCGTCGAGATCGGTCGCGACGAGCTTGTACGGGAACGGGGCCGGGCTCACTTGGCGATCGGCTCCAGGACCTCGCGGCCGCCGAGGTAGGGACGGAGGGCCTGGGGCACCCGTACCGAACCGTCGGCCTGCTGGTGGTTCTCGAGGATCGCGACGATCGTGCGCGGTACGGCGCACAGCGTGCCGTTCAGCGTCGACAACGGCTGGGTCTTCTTGCCGTCGCGGTAGCGGATCGACAGGCGGCGGGCCTGGAAGCTGTCGCAGTTCGAGGCGGAGGTCAGCTCGCGGTACTTGCCCTGGGTGGGGATCCACGCCTCGCAGTCGAACTTGCGCGAGGCGGAGGCGCCCAGGTCACCGGTGGCGACATCGATCACCTGGAACGGCAGCTCCAGGCTGGTCAGCCACTGCTTCTCCCACTCCAGGAGCCGCTGGTGCTCGGCCTCGGCGTCTTCCGGCGCGACGTACGAGAACATCTCGACCTTGTCGAACTGGTGGACGCGGAAGATGCCGCGGGTGTCCTTGCCGTACGTACCGGCCTCGCGGCGGAAGCACGGGGAGAAGCCGGCGTACCGCAGGGGCAGCTTCTCGGCGTCGATGATTTCGTCCATGTGGTACGCGGCGAGGGGGACCTCGGAGGTACCCACCAGGTAGAAGTCGTCCTTCTCCAGGTGGTACACGTTCTCGGCGGCCTGGCCGAGGAAGCCGGTGCCCTCCATGGCGCGCGGGCGGACCAGTGCCGGGGTCAGCATCGGGATGAAGCCGGCCTCGGTGGCCTGGGCGATGGCCGCGTTGACCAGCGCCAGTTCCAGCAGGGCGCCCACGCCGGTCAGGTAGTAGAAGCGCGAGCCGGAGACCTTGGCGCCGCGCTCGACGTCGATGGCGCCCAGCAGTTCACCGAGCTCCAGGTGGTCCTTGGGCTCGAAGCCCTCGGTGGCGAAGTCGCGGATGGTGCCGTGCGTCTCCAGGACGGTGAAGTCCTCTTCGCCGCCGACCGGGACGTCCTCGTGGACGATGTTGCCGAGTTGGAGGAGGAGCTGCTTGGCGGCCTCGTCGGCCTCGTTCTGCTCGGCCTCGGCGGCCTTGACGTCCTGCTTGAGCTGCTCGGCCTTCTTCAGCAGCTCGGCCCGCTCTTCGGGAGAGGCTTTGGAGACGAGCTTGCCGAGGGACTTCTGCTCATTGCGCAGTTCGTCGAAGCGCATGCCGGAGGACCTGCGGCGCTCGTCGGCGGAGAGCAGCGCGTCGACGAGTTCGACGTCCTCTCCACGGGCGCGCTGCGAGGCGCGGACACGGTCAGGGTCTTCACGGAGCAGCCGGAGGTCAATCACCCCTCCAGGCTACCGGGCTGGGCTTCTTCGGATCACACCGATATCACGCTGCGTGTCATTATGTCCCAATTGCAACGAATGGATAAGTCTTGGCGACTGACCGGAAGTGGCGCTTCTCGGAGCGTCAATAAAAGCGGTCCCATTCCCCGAAATGGGGCGGAATGTTGGCGGTCGGGCTGGCTCTGAGCAGGACTGGAGGGGCTTCTTGTCCACAGGAATTGCCGCCGCCTGCATCTTATCCACAGGCTGTGTGCCGCCTCTGTGGACACAGGAATAGATCATTCCTGATCGGTGGATGGGCAGGGTGAATCAGGGTTCAAACCACCCTCACACACTCATTCGGGTGGGAATGACTCGCCCCAAAGGGTTGATCGGCGATGCGGGGGTGACACCGTTCACCTCCCGCTCCCCAGAGCGAAACCTGAGTCTCCCGGGCGATTTGTCGACCTTGTCATGCCACTCTGTCGACTTGTCCCCAGGTCCCCATCTTCGCCTGTGGATAACTCTGTGGATAGTGGACGACGTCCTACGCCCGCCCGTCGAGGCAACGCCCCAGCCAGTCGGAGGCAGCCGTGAAGTCACCGTCGGAAGTCCCGGGCCGAGGAGTCCGGACATCACTCTGAGCAACACCGGCCCGCGGGTAAGACCCGAGGAAGCGGACCTGGGGGCAGGTCCGCTTGAGGCCCATGAGCGCCTCGCTGACCCGCCGGTCGGAGATGTGGCCCTCGGCGTCGACGGCGAAGCAGTAGTTGCCGATGCCCTGTCCGGTCGGACGGGACTGGATCAGCATCAGGTTCACCCCCCGGACCGCGAACTCCTGGAGGAGCTCCAGCAGCGCACCGGGGTGGTCGTCGCCGAGCCACAGCACGACGGAGGTCTTGTCCGCGCCGGTCGGCGCGGCCGGTCGGGCGGGGCGTCCCACCAGCACGAACCGGGTCTCGGCGTTCTCCGCATCGTGGATCTCGGTCACCAGCGGGACCAGCCCGTAGGTGGCGGCGGCGAACTCGCCCGCGAAGGCGGCGTCGAAGCGGCCCTCCTGGACCAGCCGGGCGCCGTCGGCGTTCGAGGCGGCCGACTCCCACACCGCGTCGGGCAGGTTCGCCCGCAGCCAGTTGCGTACCTGCGGCTGGGCGACCGGATGCCCGGTGACGGTCTTGACGTCCGACAGGGCCGTCCCGGGCCGCACGAGCAGCGCGAAGGTGATGGGCAGCAGCACCTCGCGGTAGATCATCAGCGGTTCGCCCGAGGCCAGCTCGTCGAGGGTGGCGGTGACCCCGCCCTCCACCGAGTTCTCGATCGGGACGAGGGCAGCGGCCGCCTCACCGTTGCGCACGGCGTCCAGGGCGGCCGGGACCGACACCATCGGGACGAGTTCCCGGGTCGCGGCTTCCGGCAGGGTGCGCAGGGCGGCCTCGGTGAAGGTGCCCTCGGGACCGAGATACGTGAAGCGGGTGGCTGACATGCGATCAGCCTAATGCCGGGGTGCCGACCGCCGGGTCGCTGTTCATCCTTCGAGCAGCCGCTGCCCCACGTACTCTCCGCTGCGGGGGCCGGGCGGAACCGCGTACAGCCCGCTGGACTCGTGCCGGATGAACGTCGACAGCGCGTCGCCGCGGTCGAGCTTGCGCTGTACGGGCACGAATCCGCGCAGCGGATCAGCCTGCCAGCAGACGAAGAGGAGCCCCGCGTCGGGGGCGCCGTCCGGGCCGATTCCGTCGTAGAAGGAGAAGGGACGCCGTAGCATGGCGGCCCCGCCGTTCTGTTCGGGGGCGGAGATCCGGGCGTGGGCGTTGGCCGGGATCACGGGCTTCCCATCGGCGCCGAGCTTGTCGAGCGCCATTTCGGTGGTCTCGCTGCCACCGGTAAGAGGGGCGCCGGTGGCCTTCGTGCGGCCGATGACCTGCTCCTGTTGGGCGAGGGACTGCTTGTCCCAGTCGTCGAGGAGCATGCGGATGCGCCGGACGACGGCGTACGAGCCCCCGGCCATCCAAGCGTGCTCGGCGGGGCCGGGGCCCGAGCCGGGAACGAAGATCCGCTTGTCGAAGTCGGGCTCCGCCGGCTTCGGGTTGCCGGTGCCGTCGATCTGGCCCATCAGGTTGCGGGCGGTCATCGGGCTGCTGGTGGCGCCTGGAGACCGGTTGAAGCCGTTCATCTGCCAGCGGACGCGGGCGGCCTCCCCGGCGTCCTTGTGCAGGGCACGCAGGGCATGGAAGGCGACGAGGCCGTCGTTGGCGCCGATCTGGATCCACAGATCACCGTTGCTCAGCTGGGCGTCCAGCCGGTCCGAGGAGAAGTCCGGCAGCGGGTCGAGAGCAGCGGGGCGGCGGGCGGTGAGGCCGGTGCGCTCGAAGAAGGAGTGACCGAAGCCGAAGGTGACGGTGAGGGAGGACGGACCGGCGTCCAGGGCGATCCCGCTGTCGGATGACGAGGCCGGCTCGCCCGCCATCAGCCGCCGGGCGGTGTCGGACCAGCGCCGCAGCAGCGCGGCGGCCTCCGCGCGGCCCGCCCCGGCGGTGAGATCGAAGGCGATGAGGTGCCCCTTGGCCTGCAGCGGGGTGGTGATGCCGGCCTGGTGGTCTCCGTGGAAGGCCACTTGGGTGGCGCCCAGGGAGGCCAGACTGCCAGCGGCTCCCGGAGCGGAGCCGCTCCCGGAGCCGTCCAGAGCGGACTGCGCCAGGGCGCCGCCGGTGGCTCCGAGGGCGATCCCGACGGCGCCTGCGGCGCCGACGGTACCCAGCAGCCTGCGCCGGGAGATCTCGATGTCGGGGTTGCTCTCGGTCACGCTGGTCAGCCGATCTTCACGGTCTTCTGGACGGTGGTCTGGTCGATGTCGGAGGTACGGACGGTCACGTCGATGCGCCATTCACCGGAGAGCGGCAGCTGGACACCGGAAGCGGTCCAGTGTCCGGGGGTCGCCTGCTCGGGTACGAGCGGCAGGGGGCCGATGTCCTTGGCGGGAAGGGTGAAGGCGATCTTGACCTCGGGGAGGTCGAAGGGGGCGCCGTCAGCGGAGTCGGCCCAGAGGTGCAAGGTGTTCGCCCCGACCCGTCCCGGGTCGAGTTCGAGCCGGACGGAGCCCTTGCCGTTCGGACCGCCGGTGTCGAAGGGCAAGGTGATCTTGACTGCCCGGTCGGGGACCGCTGTGGCGGTGGAACCGCGGCCCGTCTCCTGCTCCACGGTCCGCCCGGGCTCGGTGCTGGTGAGCACGGTGGTGACGGCGAGCAGGATCACGGCGATGGCCGCCTCGGCGAGGACCGAGCGGCGCAGGCCGGCGCGGTCCGGGTCGGCGTCGCGCACCCGCTTCTCCAGCGCGCTCTCGCGTGCGGCACGCTGCCGGGCGAGCTGGGCGGCACGCTCCGGGTCGGCGGGGACAGGAACGGGAACGGGCTTTGTTTCACGTGGAACACCGGTGCCTTCCGAGGCGGCGCCGGTGGCCGTTTCACGTGAAACATCCTCCGAGGTCTGGCCTACGGCGGCGACGGCGGCGACGGCGGTCGTGGCATCCGCGGGAGCATCGGCGAGCCGCGCGGTCCACGTGCGGGACACGTAGGCGATGCCGAGGAGCACCGCGACCAGGCCGATCTTCAGGAGCAGCAGCTGCCCGTATTCGGTGCCGGTGAGGGCGGACCAGCTGCCGAGCTGGCGCCAGGACTGGTAGACGCCGGTGACGGCGAGCACCAGGACACTGACGAAGGCGACTCGGGAGAAGCGGCGGACGGCTGCGCGCTCGATCTCGGGGACCTTGTGGAGGGCGACGAACAGCGCGGCGAGTCCGCCCAGCCAGGTGGCGACGGCCATCAGGTGCAGGATGTCGGCGGGCATGGCGATACCGGGCTGGATCCCGGTGGAGGCGTGCTCCGAGAGGGCCCAGGTGGCGGCGATACCGCCGGACACGACGGCGCCGCCGATGGCCAGCCCGAAGGTGAGATCGCTGGTGTCGTCCGGGTTCCCGGCCTCATCGGCACCGTCGGTCTCCCCCTCGGCTCCCTCGGCCCGGTCGGCCTCAGCGGGTCCGAGGCCCGCCACGCGGCGCGCGTAGACGCCGAAGAGGACCGCGACGAAGAGGGCGGCCGCGCCCAGCAGGAGCAGCCTGGAGACGAGCGAGGCCCCGGTCTTGGTCTGCAGGACGGCCCGGAGCCCGTCGAGATCGAAAACATCGGAGAAGTTGCCGGACCCCGTGTAGGGGGTCCGTAGCACCAGCATGACGAGGGTGGCGGTGGTCAGGGTGACCCAGGCGCGCACTACGAGTTTCTGGAGCGGCCGTTCGGCGGCCCCCCTGCGCCAGCACAGCAGGATGAACGCGGCACCGCCCACGAGGACGGTGAACCCGGCGTAGGCGGCGTAGCGGGCGACCCCGTACGCGATGCCGACGGGCCCGCCGCCCGCCTGTGCGGTGGGCAGGGTGACATCGGTGGCCGAGGGCGCGCCGATGGAGAAGGTGAAGGCACCGGAGATCGGATGGCTGTCGGCCGAGACGGCCTGCCAGGCGACGGTGTAGGTGCCGTTCGGCAGCCCGGAGTGCAGTGCGGTGCCGTAGCGGATGGTGTTCCCGCTGCACATGTCGCGTAGTTCACCGGTGTCCACGCGCTTGCCCTGGGGGTCGAGCACGCGGATGGAGTCGTCGCCCATGGCGACCTGCTCCGAGAAGGAGAGCGTGACCTGGGCGGGCGCCGTGGCGACCACCGCCCCGTCCTTGGGGTCGCTCGCGGTGAGTGCGGCGTGCGCCGCGGCCGGTGAGGCCGCGGTGAACAGGGTTGCCAGCAGGGCTGCGAGGACCAGCGCGAGCCGCGGCAGCAATGCCGTGGCGCGAGCCGTGGAGGGGGCGGGGGCGGTGGCCGTCATGGCGTGTCAGTCCTCGGTCCGTCAGTGGCCGTGGCCGGCCGTGGATGTCGGAGCCTGCGCGTTGTACGTCCGGTCCTTCACGTCCAGCTCGACCTTGACAGAGCCGGCCTTCTCGAAGCGGAGCTCGACGGCGACCTTGTCGCCGACCTTGGGAGTGCTCTTGAGCCCCATGAACATGATGTGGTTGCCGCCGCGCTCCAACCGGAGCTCACCGTCCGCCGGCACGTCCATTGACTGGACCTGCTGCATCTTCTGGTCCTTGGTCTCGTGGATCTGGAGATCGTCGGAGAGCGGAGAGGTGGCGCCGATGAGCTTGTCGGGGTTTTCGGTGGGGTTGCCGATGACCATGAACCCGCCGGCCATCTTGTCGTTCACGGGCTGCGGCATGAAGGCGCCCGTGACGACCAGCTGCGGTTCGGCTTTGCCGGAGCAGCCGGATATGGCGAGCACTGCCGTCAGGGAGAGGGCGGCGGCGAGGGTGCGGGTGGTGCGGGCGTTCACGGGTTCTCCCCCTTGATGAGCTTCGGCAGGTCCTTGGTGTAGTCATCGACGGTGGCGCTCTCGCCGTAGAGGACGTAGCCCTCGTCGGTCTTGGGCGAGAACGCGATGACCTGGGCGCCGTGCATGGAGACGACCTTGCCGTCGGCTCCCGTCGAGGCGGCCTCGATACCGATGCCGAGCGTGCGTGCGGCGGCCTGGATGGTCGCGAAGTTCCCGGTGAGTCCGATGAAGGACGGGTCCTGCGACTTGAGCCACGCGCTGAGGGACTCGGGAGTGTCCCTCTCAGGGTCGGTGGTGACGAAGACGACCTGGAGGTTGTCCTGGTCGGCCTTGGGGAGCGCCTTCTTGGCGACGGCGATGTTGCTCATCGTCAGCGGGCACACGTCGGGGCAGTTGGTGTAGCCGAAGTAGATGAGGGTCGGCTTGCCCTTGGTCTGCTCGCGCAGGTTCCACGGGTTGCCGGTGGTGTCCGTGAGGACGAGCTCCGGCTTGGTGAAGGGGCGATCCAGAAGGGTCGCGGCCTTGGCGTTGCTCTGACCGCCGGAGATCTGGGTGACTCCGCCGGTCTTGGCGGGCTCACCGCCGCAGGCGGTGAGGGTGAGTGCGGCCGCCGCGAGCAGCGCGGCGACCGTCACACGTGTGGTGCGCATGAAGAAATGTCCCTGGGATCGGGGATGCTACGGACGTTTCGGAAGGGCAGCGCCCGTGGGCACGCCAGGTCAGGCGGAGCGGCGGCGCGAGGCGATGCCGAAGGCGACACCGCCGAGTCCGACGACGATGCCGGCGACGCCGAGGACGCGCGCGGTGGTGTCGGAGCCGTGTTCTGCGGCGGCCTTGTCGTGGCCGTGCTCGGCGTCCTTGTCGGCGTTCTTCGGCTCGTCGGCCTTCGCGCCGCCGCCGTGGTGGTCATCGCCCTTGGGGGCGGTCAGCTTCAGGACGGGCGCGGGGTTCTGCGGCTCCGCGGCGCCTTCCTTGGCCTCCTCGATCCAACGGACGACCTCGCCGTTGTCGTACGTCTGGATGGACTTGAAGACCATCTGGTCGGCGTTCTCGGGCAGCTTGCCCACGGAGAGCGGGAACTGCTGGAACTTCCCGGGCTCGATCTTGCCGCCGGACCAGGTCACCTTGGTCACGGCCTTGGTGATCTGCTTTCCGTGCACGGTCAGCGGCGTGGCGAGGTCACTGGTCTCGACCTTCACGGTCCAGCCGGGAACGTCCTGCGGCATCACGGAGCTGAGCGGCTGGTCGACCGGGAAGTTGACCTCCAGCTGGGTGGTCGAAGCGTTGTCCCGCTCGTTGGGGACCTTGAAGTTGATCGTCGCGTAGCCGCCCTTGGCCGCCTCGCCGGCGGGCTGCACGCCGACGTGGGCGAAGGCAGGGCCGGAGAGGACGAGAACGGAACCGGCGGCGATGGCGGCGGCGATGGAGACGCGAGAGGTCTTCATGGCAGAAACACTCCACGGAAGCAGTGGTGGCGGTGGGTCCGCGCACGGGCGCGCGCGGAGTTCGCGGCACCGGTATCCCGCTCTGTGTCCGGGAAGGAGGGTGCCGCGTCAGGCTGCGAGGGCGAGTGCCACGGGTGGGCCGCGCCGGATCACCGTGTGATGGAGTGCTTCCCGCCCCGTGCAGGGGGCGGGGTCGGATCCGGTCCGCGGGTCCTGCGGGGTACGGGTGGCCGAGCCCGGGAGCCCGGCGCCGAGGGCGCGTACGAAGGCCAGTGCGGCCCGCAGCGGACGGATCGGGGCGGCTTCGGCGGAGCGACGGGACAGCTCGACCAGCCGGAAGAGTGCGGCGTCGCCGCGGCCGAGCAGCCAGCCCGCGGCGAGTGCCGCCAGCAGGTGCCCGGCCAGCATGGCCGGGCTGAACAGGCCCGTAGCGGGAGCCGCTGTGACGGCCCGGGCCACGTGCGCGTGCGCGCCGTGCCCCTGCGCCACGACCTGCCCGGCCTGCGCGACCTGTGCCGCCTGCTCGGCCAGGGCGGCCGGGTCCAGGCCCGCGGCCTCCAGGATCTGCCGGGCGTCGGCCGGGCTGAGCGGTACGGAGTTGCCCCCGCACACCAGCCGTGCGGCGAGCTCGGCGAGCGAGGCGTCGGCGGAGCCGGCAGGTGCCTGCGCGGCCGCGGCGCTGTGCTGGCCGAGGCCGAACATTGCGTGCAGGCCGAGTTGTCCGGCGGCGAGCCCGGCGGCGATGCCGGGCAGCGAGCGCCGACGACCCGCGAGCGGGGCGGCGACCGCGAAAACGGCCAGGAAGCCGAGGCAGAGGGACCACCAGGGCACGGTGGCGCAGGACGCCAGCGCGTGCCCGGTCGCGGACAGCACGACACAGACCGCGGTGAACACCGCGGCCCGGATCAGCCGGAGGCCGGCTCCGGCGTGCGTCGCATGGGGGTCAGACATGGCCGGGCCATCATCGCACTGCGCTTAGGACCTTCATACGGCAGGTCCGGAAGGTCCACATGAGTCCTCTGTGCGAGGACCGTCCGGGCCCCCTGCGGACAGCCGCATACACCGCTCTCTGGGAAAGCCGCATCGGCCGAACGGGCGTATTGCGGTCTCGGACGGCCGCAGGGCGCTTACGCCCCCTCGCGGGCGGCAATAGGTAACCGTATGAGCATCTGGTGGTCTCTCCACTTGAGGCGCGAAGCCGCGAGCGTGCCGCTCGCCAGGCGATTGCTGCTGGGGACGATGGAGACCGCGGGGGTGGACCCGGACATCTCCTTCGATCTCTCGGTGGCGCTGGGCGAGGCGTGTGCGAACGCGGTGGAGCACGGCGGGGGCGGCGAAATCCCGGACGATGGCGAGGCGTACCACGTCGCGGCCTATCTGGACGGGGACTGCTGCCGCATCGAGGTGACCGATTCCGGTCCGGGGTTCCCGCCCGCGACGGTGGCCCGCCGCAGACCCTCTCTGGCCGAACACGGCCGGGGCCTGCACTTGATCACCGAACTCGCCGATCACGTCCGCTTCCGCAACCGGCCGGGCCGCGGCGCGGTGGTGAGTTTCGACAAGATCCTCAAGTGGCGCGACGACACGCTGCTGAAGGTGTCGTAGGCGTCGTAAGCGCCGTAAGCCTGCTGGGTCGGGTGTGCTGGGAACGCCGATGGGCGGGACCCCCCACAGGAATCCCGCCCACCCGTATGCGACGCGGGGGCGTCAGCCCTTCAGGCGCGCCATCCAGGCCTCGACGTCGGCCGAGGCGCGGGGCAGCCCGGCCGACAGGTTCCGGTTGCCGTCCTCCGTGACGAGGATGTCGTCCTCGATCCGGACGCCGATGCCGCGGTACTCCTCGGGCACGGTCAGGTCGTCGGCCTGGAAGTAGAGACCCGGCTCCACGGTCAGGCACATGCCCGGTTCCAGTGTGCCTTCGACGTACGCCTCGGTGCGCGCGGCGGCGCAGTCGTGGACGTCCATGCCGAGCATGTGGCCGGTGCCGTGCAGGGTCCAGCGGCGCTGCAGGCCCAGCTCCAGGACGCGCTCGACCGGACCCTCCAGCAGGCCCCACTCGACGAGCTTCTCGGCCAGCACGTGCTGGGAGGCGTCGTGGAAGTCGCGGAACTTCGCACCCGGCTTCACCGCGGCGATGCCGGCTTCCTGGGACTCGTAGACCGCGTCGTAGATCTTGCGCTGGATGTCGGTGTACGCGCCGTTGATCGGCAGCGTCCGAGTGACGTCGGCGGTGTAGAGGGAGTGGGTCTCCACACCGGCGTCGAGCAGCAGCAGGTCACCGGAGCGGACGTCGCCGTCGTTACGGACCCAGTGCAGCGTGCAGGCGTGCGGGCCGGCGGCGCAGATGGAGCCGTAGCCGACGTCGTTGCCCTCGACCCGGGCGCGCAGGAAGAAGGTGCCCTCGATGTAGCGCTCGGACGTGGCCTCGGCCTTGTCCAGGACCTTCACGACGTCCTCGAAGCCACGGACGGTGGAGTCGACGGCCTTCTGCAGTTCGCCGATCTCGAACGCGTCCTTCACGGCGCGGGCCTCGGAGAGGTAGACGCGCAGTTCCTCGTCGCGTTCCTTGGTCACCTTGTCGGTGAGGGCGGACTCGATCACCGCGTCGTGGCCGCGCACGGCGCGGACCGGGCCCTCGGCCTCGGTGAGGGCCTCGGCGAGCTTGCGGACGTCCTGCGCGGGGATGCCCAGGAGCTGCTCGGCCTCGGCGAGGGAGTGCCGGCGGCCGACCCACAGCTCGCCCTGGCCGGACAGCCAGAACTCGCCGTTCTCCCGGTCGGAGCGCGGCAGCAGGTAGACGGTCGCGGTGTGACCGGCCGGCCCGGTGGGTTCCAGGACCAGGACGCCGTTCTCGGTCTGGTCGCCGGTGAGGTACGCGTACTCGGTCGAGGCCCGGAAGGGGTACTCGGTGTCGTTCGAGCGGGTCTTCAGGCGGCCCGCGGGGATGACGAGGCGCTCGCCCGGGAAGCGCCGGGACAGCGCGTCGCGGCGGGCGAGGGTGTGCGCGGCCTGGGCGATGGGCTCCAGCCCGTGCAGCTCGGTGTCGGCCCAGCCGCTGCGCATGTTCTCGGCGAGTTCGTCGCTGACGCCCGGGTACAGACCGTTCTTGCGCTGCTTGTGCGTCTTCTTGGGCTGCTCTTCTTCCGGGGTCTCCGGGGTGAGCTCGTCAGCCACGTCTTCTCCTCAGCTACGACGGTACGGACCTGGGTGTGGACCGCATCCATCGTATGCGTGTGCGTAGAGAGCCGTTCCGGATCGTGGAATCCATCACGATCCGGAACGGGCTCCGGGCCTCGAACGGGCTCCGCGTCTCATTCGAACCGGGCCGCGAGCAGCACGATGTCCTCGGGGGCATCGGTCGGCACCCCGCCGGGCAGCACGGTCCGCAGGATGTGCTCGCACAGGGCTGCCGGGTCCTCGCGGACGCTGCGCGGGACCCCTGCAGCCGCGGCGTGCAGCCGGGCGTACGCCCGGTCCATCGGGTCGCCGGTGTGGTGCAGCAGCCCGTCAGTGTAGAGAAGCACCGTTTCTCCGGGTGCAGGTTCGATCTCCACGCTCGGCGCTTCCCAGCAGGACAGCATGCCCAGCGGCGCGGAGAGCGAGGTCTCCACGTACTCGGTGCGGTGCTCGCCGATCAGCAGCGGCGGGGTGTGTCCGGCACCAGCCAGGATGATCTTGCTGCCCCGGCCTTCGGACTGCGGCCCCCCGGCGGGTTCGCAGTAGGCGAAGAGGGCGGTGGCGGCACGGGCCGGTTCGGTGAGGCGCAGCAGCAGCTCCAGGTCGGACAGGACCGCTACGGGGTCCTCGCCCTCCATGACGGCGTAGGCGCGCAGCGATGCGCGCAGCCGCCCCATCGCGGCGACGGCGCTCGGTCCGGATCCGGTGACGGAGCCGACGGCCAGTCCCAGGGCGCCCTCGGGCAGCGGCAGGGCGTCGTACCAGTCGCCCCCGCCGAGCGGCCCCGTGTGGTGGCGGGCCGCGAGCTGTACCCCGGGGATCCGGGGGAGCCGGCTCGGCAGCAGCTCCTCGGAGACGGTGGCCAGGTGGGAGCGGGAGCGCTCCACCTCCAACATCCGGGCCAGGTGCTCCGCGGCGTGCCGCACGTACAGCCCGGCGAGGTCGCGCTGGCGGTCGCTCGGCTCGGCCTGCTCGTCGTAGAGCCAGACGGCCGCGCCGAGCCGACCGGTGGCCTCGGCGGTGAGGGGGAGCGAGTAGCTCGCGGCGTAGCCGAGCCGGGCGGCGACCTCACGGTGGCGGGGGTCCACAGGGGCGGCGAAGCCCCCGGATCCGGGGGGCGCGCCCGGTTCGGGCAGGAAATCGGAGCCGCCCTGTGCGTCCGGCAGACCGTCGAGGATCCGGCCGTAGGAGGTGGCGCTGCGCGGCACGGTCTCGATGTGGCCGAGCTCCGCGTGGCCGAGCCCGAGGCCGATCGTGCTGGTCGGGCCGAGTCCGTCGGAGGGCTCCAGGACGACCAGACCGCGGCGGGCGCCGACAAGCGAGGCTCCGGCGCGCAGGAATTCGCGCAGCGAGGTGTTGAGGTCACTGGTACGGGCGAGGCGCTCGGTGAGCTCGTGCAGGGTGGTGAGGTCCGAGACCATGCCCGCCAGCCGGTCCTGGATGACACTGCCCGGGCCGCCGGGCGCAGGGGCTGGTGCGGGGGTGGTCCGGGCGGGCGCGGGCGCCGCAGTGTGCGGCGACGCGGTTGCTGCTGGATCGATTCCAGCCACTTTCGGCAGATGCGGGGCGCTCATGGCGTCCGCCTTTCCACCTGGTGCGATTCGCCAAATAGCATCGCAAACCCCCAGATCGTGCTGCGCCGCCATCAAGGAATCCACATCTACACGCACACATGGATGCATGTCCAGCATTGCCCCGGTGGGAATCCTGGTGTCCGTGAGACGGCAACTCACCGTCGAGCCAAGGCTAGAACTTGGCCGGAAAAAGCGGGAAGCGGTCGGTTTTTGCGATCGACTGAGCGGGCTCCGCGGGGGCCTCGGGTACGTACTCGGTGATGTGCGAGGCCAGTTGGCGTCGCACGGAACCACCCGGCGCGGGCCGTCGTCCTTAGCGGCGGCCGCCGATCTCGGTGGCCGGCGCGGGTCGCGCTCCACCCCCGCGGGACGTTTGATGGACCTGAAAGAAGACTGCACGAACCGTGTGAACCTGCTTCTGGCGGACAGTGACGCGAAACCTGTACGTGTGGTGAGAAATCGGTTACATGGTGTGATGTGGCCCTCGGCGTTCAACGGAAAGGAACGAGCGCACATGCGCGAGATCCTCGGAAGGCGTCTCCAGCGGCTCCGCGATCGCTTTCAATCCCTGCGCCCCGACCCCGGACAGAGCGGCAGCACGTCCGCTCTCCTCGATGCGGCGCTCGTCTGCGCCACCACCTGGCAGTGGCCCGTCCTGCCCGGCGTCGGTCGGTCCGGGACGGACGGCAAGCGATGCGCCTGCCCCGACCCCGACTGCGCCGTCCCAGGCGCGCATCCCTTCGATCCCGGACTGCTCGCCGCCACCACCGACTCCCGGATGGTGGAATGGTGGTGGACCAACCGGCCCGCCGCCCCCGTCTTGATGGCCACCGGCGGGACCGCCCCGTGCGCGGTGAGCCTGCCGGCGGGCGCGGCGGCGCGCGCCCTCGTACGACTGGACGCGCAAGGCATGCGGCTCGGTCCGGTCGTGGCCACGCCCACCCGCTGGGCACTGCTGGTGGCGCCGTACTCGCTGGAGCGGCTCGGTGAACTCCTGTACGCGAAGGACCACGTGCCCTCCTCCCTGCGCTTCCACGGTGAGGGCGGCTACCTGTTGCTGCCGCCGTCCGCCGCGTCCAGCGGTGGCCAGGTGCGTTGGGAACGGGAGCCGCGGGCGCAGGCGGCGGTGCAGCGGCCGTGGGCGCGGTCGGCGCACGCGCAGTTGCCGCAGGCGCGGGCGCGGGCGGGAAACCTCTGGCTGCCCGAGATCGAGGCGGTCTTGGACGCGCTGGTCGAGGCCAGCAGCGGTGCGCCGGGCGGCGGTAGCAGGCTGGCGTACTGACGTGCCGGGCCTGTGAGGATCACTCGTACGGGTGTCGGTGGGGCGAGTTTCCAAGGGAATTGGGCGCGGGGATCTCCGCGCCCCATTCCCTCCTCGCTATCTTCGGCAAATGAATCTCCGCCTGATCGGTATCGGCGCCGGTGTGTTGATCATCTTGTCGCTCCCGCTCGCCGGGGCGATCGCCGAGCCGGATTTCGCCGGTCAGGAGGACGGAAAAGGTGGCGGCCTGTTCTCGACACTCGGGCTTTCGGCCTCCTCCCGCACATCTCCCTCGGCGCCCGCGCGCTCGGCGCCGACGGTTGGCCCGCAGCAACCCGGCCCGGCCGAACGGCCCCGTACGGATTCCCACTGCGGCCCCGAACTGTTGTCACCGCACGGGGTGGAGGCACAAACCTGTGTGTTGATCGGTGAAGGCCAGACATGGGGCCGGAGTTACTACCGGAACACGAGTGGTCGCGCGCTGGACGCCGCGCTGACGGTGATGGGTCCGGCCGGGCGCACGGTACAGATCCGGTGTGCGGTGGGCGCGGGCGACGAACCGGGCTTGTGCGAGACGCCGAAGGAAGTCTCGGCGGGCGATCCGGAGAGTTACTCGGCTGTAGCGGAGTTTGCAGTTCCGGATGATGAAGGGGAACTGCTCTTGAGGTCCGGGAGCAACTCACCGGTGCCGGGTGACGGTTGACCGCACCCCTGAAAATCAAGGGCCCGGTCGCTGGCGACGGGGGATGCACCAGCGACCGGGCTACAAGAACGGTAACAAGAGATCGCCTGTTCGCAAATTCGATCTCCGATATTCAGACACCGATTTGCAGACGATTAGCGGGAGTTGTGACTCCGGTCACCGGCTTCGCGCGGGCGCTCGGTCAGCTGAGCGTCACCTGGCGGTTGGTGAGTCCGCCACGCGCCCGGCGCTCCTCCGTGGTCAGCGGGGCGTCCGTGGCCAGAGCCCCGGCCAGCCGCTCCGCGAACTCCGCCGCGGGCTTCTCGACGTCGTCGGCCGTGACCCCGGTGGGCAGGTCCCAGACGGGAACCATGAGACCGTGGGCGCGGAAGGATCCGACGAGCTTCGTGCCCTCGCCGAGCGAGGTGGTACCGGCCGCGTGCAGCCGCGCGAGGGCGTCGAGCAGCTTCTCCTCGGGGTGCGGCATGACCCAGCGCAGGTGGTTCTTGTCCGGCGTCTCGCACCAGTAGGCGGCGTCCACGCCGGTCAGCTTGACGGTGGGAATGGCAGCCGCGTTGGCGCGCTCCAGTGAGGCGGCGATCTCCGGGGAGGCGTTCTGGGCGCTCTCGGATTCCGGAATCCAGAATTCGAACCCGGTGTGCACAACCGGCTCGAAACCGCCGTCGGCGTCCAGGAGATCCTGAAGTCGGGGACCCTCGGCGGGAACCCGGCGGGCGGCAACCGGCGTACCGGGCTCCGCTACGAGGGCACGCTCCAGGGTGTCGGCCATGTCGCGGCCGAGGTCTCCGGAGGACGAGTCGTTCTGCAGGCCGAGGAGGACGGACCCGTCCTCGCGGCGCAGCGCCGGCCAGGCCATGGGCAGTACGGTCACCAGCGTGACGGAGGGGACGCCCTCGGGCAGGCCGCCCTTGAGGGACAGCGGGACGGTGGCGGCGGGCACCAGTTCGCGCAGGGCGACCCAGTCGCACTCACCCGGCAGTCCCTCGAAGGGGCGTCGCACGTGCTCGGTGACGGCGTGCGCGGCGGCTGCGCCGTGGCAGGCCTTGTAGCGGCGGCCGGATCCGCAGGGGCAGGGCTCGCGGGCGCCCACGACGGGGATCTCACCGTTGTTGAGCTGCGGCTTTGCGGTCTTGGCTGCGGGGCGCTTCTTGGCCATCGTGCGTGTCTCCCGGTTGCGGCGGTACGGCGTCGTGTCTGGGCGCGAGCCTAGCCGTTCGTACCGCCGGAACCGGTTGGGTGCGGCCGGGAGCACGGTCGGCGTGCGCTCCCGGACGGCCGCCTGTGCGATGGCCGGTGCTGCTGTGTTGCTGTCGTGCTGCCTTGCTCTCGTGTTGGTCGTGTTGGTCGTGCCTACGTGTCCGTGGTGCGGTCGGGATCCCGGGTTCAGGGATCGAGGTCGTCGAACGCCGTGCTGAAGTCGATCGCCGGGGGCGCAACGCGCGTAGCGAAATCCTCGTGCCGGGGCCCACAGGCAACGATCACCCACACGGTGACCTCACCCGCCGCTCCGTCCCGGACACCCCAGTCCTGGGCCAAGGCGCTGATGATGTTCAGTCCCCGGCCGCCCCGCGCGGTGACCGAGGGCGTGGCAGGAACCGGGCGGGTGGGCCCCCCTCCGTCCGTGACCTCGACCGTCAGTCGTCCCGCTCTGTCCACGCGCCATGCGGCGCGTATCTCCCCGTCTCCGACTTCCCGAGAGCCGAGCGGCCTGCCGTGTCGACAGGCGTTGCTGAGCAGTTCGGAAAGGATCAGTACGGCATCGTCCACGATCGATTCGGGCACCCCGCTGATGCGCAGTTGCTCGCGCATCCGGTGTCGCGCCTCGCCCACGCCCGCAGGACCATGGCGTACGTCCATGCACGACGACGTGGGCACTTCTTGTGCCACCACCAACGCCACCCCCGGAACCTCCTTAGCCCCACGCATGGTCTGGATGCCCCAATGGCCTGGACCGGAAACCGTCGAAGGAGCCCGAAGCGTGCACCTCTGATGCATTCATGTCGACCGAATGCGGAGCGGATGCGCCGGAGCACACCCTGTGACGGACGAGTTGGGGGTGGCGGGTGTGCAAAAGGGGACTTCAGCGCCCGAGTTGGGACAGAACTTGGCGGGGTCTGTTCGTGATGATTGCTTCCACGCCCAGATCAGCGCAGAGCTGAACGTCTTCGGGTTCGTTCACTGTCCATACGTGCACGGAGTGGCCCGCGCCCTGGAGCTTGTGGATGAAGGCGGGGTGATTGCGCACGATCCGCATCCCGGGACCGGCGATCGTCACGCCGGCCGGCAGTCGCCCGTCCCGCATCCGCGGCGAGATGAACTGCATCAGGTACACGGTCGGGATCGTCGGCGCGGACGCCTGGATCCGGTGCAGGGAGCGTGCGGAGAAGCTCATGACCCGCACGGGGTGTGGACCCTCGACGGGCGGGGCGTCCAGACCGAAGCGCTTGAGGAGGGTGAGGAGGCGCTCCTCCACCTGTCCGGCCCAGCGGGTCGGATGCTTCGTCTCGATCGCGAGCTGTACCGGTCGTCCGGCGTCGGAAACCAGCTCCAGCAGGCGCTCCAGGGTGAGGACGGAGGTGCGCTCGGGGTCCGCGTCCCAGTCGGGGGACTCCTCGCGGTCCTTCCAAGAGCCGAAGTCGAGGGCGGCGAGATCGGCCAGCTCCAGGGCGGAGACGGCGCCGCGACCGTTCGAGGTGCGGTTCACCCGGCGGTCGTGGACCAGGACCAGATGGCCGTCCGCGGTCAGCCGGACATCGCATTCGAGGCCGTCGGCCCCGTCCTCGATGGCCTTGCGGTAGGCGGCCAGGGTGTGCTCGGGGGCATCCTCCGAGGCGCCGCGGTGGGCGACGACCTGGATGGTGCGCGGCATTGCGTGGGTCACCGGGTCATGGTGCCACCGACAGGTGCCCGGGCGTCGAGCTCGACCTCGAGAGTGCATCCGAAATGTCGGATATAAAGAACGATGAGAGATGCACAGGTCCGGCTTACAGTGCTCTGACGGGTCATGGGAAAGGCTTTGCCCAGGAACTTGTGCGGCACGTCGAACGTTCAATCGGACCGATATCGCCAGAGAATTTTCCGAAGCCGTGTGTGACGAGGAGAGAGCGCTGTGAGCACCGAGAACGAGGGCACCGCGGCCCCGACACCCCCCGCGGCCCCGTCCGTACCCCCTGCTCCGGCCTCCGAGACGCAGGATGCGGCCCCCGCGCCCGCCGCCGGCGAGCCGGTGACCCAGCAGATTCCGCCGACCCCGGCGCCCGGCACCGAGCCCACCCAGCAGATTCCGCCCGCACAGGCGCCCCCGGCTTACGGCCAGGCCCCCGCACAGGCGCCCCCGGCCTACGGCCAGGCTCCTGCCCCGGCCGCGCACGGAGCCGAGGGATGGCCGCCCCCGCCGCCCACGGTGCCGGCGTACGGTGCGGGCGGCGGCCACGGCGGAGGTGCCTGGGGTGCTCCCCTGACTGCCGACGGCGCCCCCGCGCCCAAGCCGAAGGGCAGGGGCGGCCTGGTCGCGGCCGTGCTCGTGGCGGCCCTCCTCGCGGGCGGCATCGGCGGCGGCGTCGGTTACTGGGCTGCCGAGCGCAGCGACAACGGCACCGGCTCCACCACGATCAGCGCCGGGAACACCCCCAAGGACATCAAGCGCGAGGCCGGCTCCATCGCCGGCCTGGCCGCAGGTGCCCTGCCCAGCGTGGTCACCATCGAGGCCTCGGCCGGCGACGGCGAAGGCGGCACCGGCACCGGGTTCGTCTACGACCAGCAGGGCCACATCCTCACCAACAACCACGTCGTGGCCTCCGCCGCCAACGGCGGCAAGCTCTCTGCCACGTTCTCCGACGGCAAGCGGTACGACGCCGAGGTCGTGGGCCGTGCCCAGGGTTACGACGTCGCCGTCCTCAAGCTGAAGAACCCGCCGGCCGGCCTCAAGCCGCTGCCCCTCGGCGACTCCGACAAGGTCGCGGTCGGCGACTCGACCATCGCGATCGGCGCCCCCTTCGGCCTGTCGAACACGGTCACCACCGGCATCGTGAGCGCCAAGAACCGCCCGGTCGCCTCCGGAGACGGCAGCGGCAGCAAGAACTCGTACATGAGCGCCCTTCAAACGGACGCCTCGATCAACCCGGGCAACTCGGGCGGTCCGCTGCTCGACGGGCGCGGCGCGGTCATCGGCATCAACTCCGCGATCCAGTCGGCGGGCAACGGCGGCTTCGGCGGCGGCCAGGCCGGTTCGATCGGCCTCGGCTTCGCCATCCCGATCAACCAGGCGAAGAACGTCGCCGAATCACTGATCAAGACGGGCAAGCCGGTCTACCCGGTGATCTCGGTCTCGGTCGACCTCCAGGCCAAGTCCGAGGGCGCCAAGATCTCCGAGCAGGGCGCGGCCTCCAACGAGCTGGTCGACCCGAACGGCCCGGCCGGCAAGGCGGGCCTCAAGCCCGGCGACGTCATCACCGAGTTCGGCGGCAAGCCGGTCGACAGCGGCCCGACCCTGATCAGCATGATCTGGACGTACAAGCCCGGCGACACCGTGAAGCTGACCTACCTGCGCGGTGGCAAGCCGACCACGGTCGACATCGTGCTCGGCTCGCGGGTCGGCGACAAGTAGCAGCACCCGAGCACCACTGGTCGCGGCGGCGACCGATGAAGAGGGGGCCGTAGGCGGAATTCCGCCTACGGCCCCTGCAACGTCCGCTTATGCTTCGCTCGTGTTCGATTCTCGGCACATACGGACCTTTCACGCGGTGGTCGCCTCCGGGTCGTACTCCGCTGCCGCCCGCGTGCTCGGGTACACCCAGCCCGCCATCACCCAGCAGATGAAGGCGCTCGAACGCGCCGTCGGCACCCCGCTGTTCACCCGCGTGGGCCGCAAGATGCAGCTCACCGAGGCCGGGGAATCCCTGTCCCGGCACGCCGAGACCATCCTCGGGAACCTCTCCGCGGCCGAGGCCCAGCTGAGGGCGTACGCTCGGCTGCGCACCGGCCGGGTCAGGCTGTGCGGCTTCCCCAGCGCCAATGTCACCCTCGTCCCCGAGGCCCTGAGCGGCCTGGCCAAGGACCATCCGGGCATACAGGTGGAACTGCTGGAAGGCGAGCCCCCCGAGTCGCTGCGCCGGTTGGAGCGCGGGGAGTGCGACATCACCCTGGCCTTCACCTATCCCGGCCTGCACGAAGAGATCCCGGAGGAGGTCGCCGAGGTCAGGTTGATGGAGGATCAGCTGACGGTACTGCTCCCCACGGGGCATCCGCTGGCCCGCCGCCGCGCCGTGTACCTGGCCGACCTTGCCGAGGAGCGGTGGATCGCGGGCTGTCCGCGCTGCCGGGCGAACCTGCTGCACGAGTGCGCGGAGCTGGGCTTCGTGCCCGACATCCGCTTCGCCACCGATGACAACCTGGTCGTACAGAGCCTGGTCGCACAAGGACTGGGCGTGGCGATGATGCCCGCGCTGGTATTGCCCTCCCTCTCACTGAGCCGGGTCTGCGGCCGGCCCCTCCAGCCGGCCGCGCGCCGGCACATCGCCGCGTACGTCTACCGCGACCACCTGCGGATCCCTGCGACGGCCGTGGTGCTCAACGCGCTGAAACAGGTGGCGGCGAACCGGGTCGGCTGCTGACCAACCCATAAGCTGCGCTTGGGATTTCAGGTCATAACTGTCGTTGGACGTGATGGAAGCTCGGCAGCACGCTGCCGATATGACCACCACCATGCCGGCCCGCACCACCACGAGGATGGCCGCCCTCGTCAGTGAGATCCGCACCGTCGTGGAGCGGGGGCTGGCTCCCGACCTCACCGCGTACCTGGTGGGCGAACGACTCGCCCCGCACCTGGGTGCGCCCGACCTGCTGACTCCGGCGCAGCAGGAAGGCGACCCGGAGCGGTACCGGCAGCACGTCCTGCATGCTGAGGCCGACGGCAGCTTCTCCGTAGTGGCACTGGTGTGGCTGCCCGGGCAGGAGACCTGCATCCACGACCACGTGTCCTGGTGTGTGGCCGGGGTGCACCAGGGCGAGGAGAGCGAACGCCGTTTCCGGCTCGCGCCCGGTGCAGGTCCCGCCCGGCTGGTCGCCACCGAGGACGTGGTCAATGCCCAGGGCGACGTCTGTGGGTTCGCCCCGCCCGGAGACATCCACAAGGTGCGCAACTCCTGTACGAGCAAGGCGATATCGGTGCACGTCTACGGGGCCGATGTCTCCCGGCTGGGCACCAGCATCCGTCGCGTCTACACGCTCCCCGTCGACTGATGGCCCTCCTCCACCGCCCACACAGCACGGCGACCCGGGATGTTTCACGTGAAACACCCACTCCGTGGCCCGGGTTGGCGATGGCCGCGGGCGGCGCGCTGACGGCCTGGTGCGTTCACCGCCTCGTGCCCGCCGTGCCGATGCTGACCGCATCAGTGGTGCTGGGCATCGCGGTGGCGCACCTGCCGGGCCTGCGGACGTTCGTACGCGGGGCCGCGCGCCCGGGACTCTCCCTGGCCGGCCGTCGGCTCATGCGGATGGGCATCGTCCTGCTGGGCCTCGGCCTGGGGCTGGACCAGGTGCTCCGGCTGGGCTGGGCCACCGTCGCCATGGTGGTCGGCGTGGTCGCGGCCACTTTCTTCGGCACCCTCTGGCTGGGCCGCCGGCTGGGACTTCCGGGCGATCAGCCACTGTTGATCGCCACCGGGTACTCGATCTGCGGTGCCTCGGCGATCGGCGCGGTGAGTGAGGTGTCCGGCAGCGACGAGGAGGACGTGGCCGCCTCGGTGGCACTGGTCACCCTCTGCGGGACGCTCGCCATAGGCATACTCCCGCTCCTCCAGGGGTCGTTGGGGCTCTCCGACCCCGCCTTCGGGCGGTGGGTCGGCGCCGGGGTCCACGACGTGGGCCAGGTCGTGGCCACCGCGCAGACCGCGGGCCCTGCCGCCCTGGGCGAGGCGGTGCTGGTCAAGCTGATGCGCGTGGCGCTGCTCGCCCCGCTCGTGGCGGCCGTGGCCTTCTCGGTACGGGCCCGGCGCCGCGGGGTGCGCACCGCCTCGGGCCGCAGGCCGGCGCCGGTGCCGCTGTTCGTCCTCGGGTTCCTGGCCGCGGCTGCACTGCGCGCCACCGGGGTACTGCCCGACGTAGCGCTGGAGTGGGCGCACACCGCCCAGGAGGCCCTGCTGGCGGCGGCGCTGTTCGGCCTGGGGAGCGCGGTGCACCTGCCGACGCTGGCCCGGACCGGCGGGCGGGCCGCGGCACTGGGGCTCGGGGCGTGGGTGGTCGTGGCGGGGGTTTCGTACGCGGGCGTGATGCTGACCGTATGACGCCGTAGGGCACCGCCAGGCGTCGTACGGCGGTGCAACGGCGGAGAGTTGGCCATTTCCTGGCCGGAACCGACCGAACGTTCAGACTGCCCGCTGACATTGCGACGCACCCGTGCCACCCTGCCCGGTAATCCGCACGACGCACGACGCACGACGTACGACGCACGACGCACGACGCACGACGCACGACGCACCGCGAACCGCGCACAGCCGATCCGCACCGACCGCTCTTCACCCCCACCCTGCCCGGCTTCGCCACCCGGCCCGGGCACGGCAGAAGGAGTCATGCGTGAATCGTCATCGCACGGCCTTGTCCGTCTTGCTCGCGGCCGGCGCCCTGGTCGCGGGCGCCCTGACGGCGGCCGGTCCCTCGGTCGCCGCAGAGGCCCCCGCGTCCTTCCGGCAAGAACACACCCAAGGCTTCTGGACCGTCGAGCGGATGCGCGCCGCCGCCCCGCTCGACGTGACGGCGGTCCCTGGCGCGGCCCGCACCCCGGTCGCCACGTCGGCGACCCCCACGACCGTCGCCCCGACGGCGGCGGCGTCCCCCACGGCCTTCCCGCAGGCGGGCGGCGCCTGGACGGGCGCCGGCGCCGTGGTGAAGACCTCGGGGCGCGTCTTCTTCACGATGGGCGACCGCACCGCATCCTGCTCCGGCGACTCGGTCACCAGCGCCAACGGCAGCACGGTCATCACGGCCGGTCACTGCGTCAAGTACCAGGGGGCCTGGCACACGAACTGGGTCTTCGTCCCCGCCTACAACAACGGCTCCGCCCCCTACGGCCAGTGGTCGGCCACCAAGACCTTCGCCACCGACCAGTGGGCCGCGAGCGAGGACATGAACATGGACGTCGGCCTCGCCGTCGTCGCCCCGCTGAACGGGCAGACCCTCAGCCAGGCCGTCGGAGCCCAGGGCATCGCCTTCAACGGCGGCTACAACAAGAAGATGTACGCCTTCGGCTTCCCCGCGGCGGCACCGTACGACGGCACCAAGCTGGTCTACTGCAGCGGCAACAGTGGCAAGGACTTCCTGCTGACGAAGGACCACGGCCTGGGCTGCAACATGACCGGCGGATCCAGTGGCGGCCCTTGGTTCCAGGACTTCAACGAGGCCACGGGCCTGGGCACCCAGGTCTCGGTGAACAGCTTCGGATACAACTTCCTCCCGAACCGGATGTACGGCCCGTACTTCGGCAACGAGGCGAAGGCGGCCTACGACAAGGCGCAGACGTCCTGACCCCTTGAGCCGCTCCCGCCACCCCCACCTGGCCGGTACTCTGTACCGGCCAGGTGGGTTGCCCGAGCGGCCTAAGGGAACGGTCTTGAAAACCGTCGTGGCGCGAGTCACCGTGGGTTCAAATCCCACACCCACCGCCACAGGTCAGAGAACACGCTGATCAGAAGGGGTGCCCCTCATGGAGGGGCACCCCTTCGTCGTTCACTCTGTCTCACCCTGGATCGCCCCTGTCGCCATGGTGACCAGCGTGTGTGGCCAACTTGTGGCCAGGCCATCAGGCCTCCCCAGTTGTTCCATCGTCCGCCAGGGCCTGGTCAATGAGCTGGTTCGACACCTGCTGCTGGCCGCGAAGGATCTTGGCGTAGAACTTCCAGAGCACCGCCACGCTGTGTCCGGCGCGACGAGCGACCTCGACGGGGTCTACTCCGGCCTTGATCCACAGCGATACGCCGGCATGCCTCAGGGAGTAGGGGACCTCTGCGAGAGGCGTCCCGACATCCTGAGCAGGCAGGGCCTTCCGGCGAGCCTCGCTCCACACCCGGGTGTACTCGTTCGAGCCGACCCGGCCGCCCTCAACCGCGCGAAAGAGCCGCCCATCGGCGGCAGCGCCATCGCGATCCAGGTGGCTCCGGAGCAGCCGTACGAGCACGGGCGGGATGGGTACAGACCGGCTGGCCTTCCGAGCCCTCCGCTTGAGACCTCGTTCGTCGTAGGGCGTCCCGCCATCCGTCCACCCTGCTCCGACTTCCGGCCGACTCCGGCGAAGGACGAGCTCTCCCCATCCCTTCTGGGGAAGCTTGCAGTCGGCCTTGGTGAGTGCTGCCACTTCGGACGGACGCATAGCGGCGTAGTAGATGCAGCCGAAGAAGGCATGGAGGTGCTCGCCCCGGGTGCCCTGAGCACGCACGGCATCCAGGAGCCGACTCGCCAGCTCGGGACCGGGAACGTACTGGAAGTCGACTTCGTCATCGGTCTGCGGAGGGTCCCAGTCGACCTTGGGGAGCGGGTTGGCGGGTAGGGCATCGCACTCGACCGCGTACCGCAGGGCGTTGCTGAGGACAGCACGCTTACGCCGGACGGTGTTGTCGGCTGCGCGCTTGCCGTTGAGGAGCCGAGAAACAGCGGACAGGGCACGGCGAAGGTTCTCCGACTCCGCCACATCGGTCACGCGGAGGGAGTTCTTTGCGATCCAGTCCAGCGCCTGAGCAGCGTCCGCCGGCGGCTGGTCAGCCTCCATTCGGGCTACCACGTTCCCGTTGCTGTCTACCGTCATCTGGAAGGCCCACGACCGCAGGGCCAGCCGGAGAGCCTGCGGGTCGGGAGCAGCCTTGCCGCCGGTCACCAGTGCCATGGTCACGTTCGTCATCGCCTCAGCGATGCCGACGCGGTGTTTGGCGGCAGCGTCCGGCCACTTCATGCAGGTGTAGGCGCGGGCGTGCTCGAACCAGGTGGGCGATTTGAGCTGACGAAGCTCCGAGACGGGGAGCCCAGATGCGATGTCGAACTGTTCGCCGTCGCGGACGGCGCCCATGAGCTGAGCGCGTCGACCGTCGGCCAGCGTCTTGGTCAGGAACGGAGCCTGGTGCTCTTTGCCCCCGACAACCCATCGAAGCTGGTAGGGGGCGCTCTTGCTCTGCCTGGAGCGGATACCCCAGATCCGCACGTCATAGCTGTACAAGGTGACTCCGCTCAAAGGGGAGGGCCCCAGCCGTCGGCTGGGGCCCTGTGATGTACGGGTCGGGTCTACGCGGCCGATACCTCGCACCCGCTCAACCAGGCGTCCAGGTCGGACCGCCGGACGCGGAGTTGACCGTTCGGGAGCTTGTGGAGTCGGGGCGCGTTGCCACGGGAGCGCATGCGGTAGAAGGCGGCACGGCTCATGTCGATCTCTGCGAGTACCTCAGCGAGCTTGAGCATCTGAGGGCGGGCCATCGTTCACTCCTTGCCGTCTGGCGGTCGTACGCGAGTTGGATTCACATTGCGTTGAGTCGCTACTCATCGCGTCTCAGAGGCGGTCTGAGCGTCGTGAGACGCGTTGAGTCGCGACTTTCACAAATGTGGGTCGGACTGGTTGAGGGTGATGCCGCTGTACGTGAGGACCTGCCGGCCGTGCTCATCGCGGGGACGGGTGCGGTTGAGCTGGGGGATGACAGACAGGAGATTGCGGCCGAACACCTGCTTCGTCCCGGCGCGCACGCCGTTGTCCTCCGCCCATTCCCGCCAGATGGCCCACAGGTCGTCCACGGGGACGCTGCACGTGGGGCCGGTCGTGCAGCGCTCGCGGACGAACGCGCTGGTCGGGGATGCGGTGTCGCGCATGGTGGTGACCGCGTCGCGGCTGGATACGGGCTCCGTGATCCGGTTGGTGCGCCGGAGCCGGGCCAGCCCCTCCAACGCCCAGTTGAGGATGCCAGGCATCTCTGCGGTGAGCCGGTCGGTGAGGGTGGGGTCCTCCTTGCCGAGCCACGAGACTCGCATGCTGAGGAGGACGAACCGGTTGGCGATGACGCCTGAGGAGTCGCCGAAGTGGGGCAGTTCGTTGGACAGGATCATCAGCCGTGAGGGGAGCTTTCCGGTCCACTGCTCGCGGTACTTGCGGTCGACGTCGATGGTGTCGTCACCCGAGATCGTCAGCAGCCGCTCCACCATTTGGCTGTTGTCGTTCCCGGACAGTCGGGCGTCGGAGATGATCGCCAGGGACTTCCCGACCAGCGTGGCCAGCCCGAAGTTCGTGCCCAGACCGGCCAGTGTCGGCCCGGCGAGGTTCTCCTTGCCGACCAGGGCTTTCAGGACCCGCGCGATGGTGCCCTTGCCGGAGCGGGAGGGGCCCACGATGAGCAGGATCTTTTGGAGATCGGTGCGGCCGGACAGGACGTAGCCGAACCACTCCTGTAGTGCGGTGATGGCGGCGGGGTCGTCGGGCCAGATCTGCGAGAGGAAGTGCTCCCACGTAGGAGCCGTGGCGGCACGGTTGTAGGCGAAGGGGACGGAGACGAGGTTGAAGAAGCCGGGGGTGTGCGGCATCAGCGCTCGGTCGCGGATCCTGAGCAGGCCGTTCGCGCACGCCACGATGGGATCGCTGTCCGGCTCGTTCGCGCTGCTGCCGTCGAGCCATGCGGGTGCGTCGGTGTCGGTGGGCAGCAGGGTGATGGATCCGAGAGCGTCGAGGAGATTGCTGATCTTCTGCTTCGTCGGCGCCCAGGCGCGCTCCTCGGGCTCGCCCTCCTTGCCGGGTGCCCGGTAGATGGCGTGCTCCAGGCGCTCGTACATGGCCTTGCGTACCTGGGCTTCGTCCAGCTCACGCCAGCAGGTACCCGTCCAACGCATCCACGATGCGCGCCAGCGACGGCACACAAGCTGTCCGTCCTCGGTCTGCCAGTCCGGCTCCAGTCGGCGTGCGACGGCCATTGGGTTGGACGGAGCGGGCAGCTCCTCGGCGAGGCTCATGCGGCCTTCCTCCCTTCCTGCGGGGTGTGGTGGGGGCAGTCGGTGCGGTGCTGCTCGTGGTCGGCGATCAGGGCGAGCGCACGGCGTTGGCCGGCGGCGAACAGGTCCCGCCCGCAGGCGCACCACGACCGGACGGACGGGGTGGTGCCGCGTCCGGGGGCGGTGATGTGGAGCCAGGCGACGGGGCGGCGCCCGTCGTCCCAGCACAGGTCAGGGCGAAGGGCAGAAGGGACGCCTTCGGCGACGACCTTCGGGGCGCCCACCACCGGCTGCTGCTGTGGCTGTTCGGCGTCCTCGGCGGGGCGGTGGTCGAGAGGGCTCTTAGAGGGAGCGGGGCGGCGGGGGTTCATGCCGCCCTCCGGCCGCCGTCGGGGTTGTTGGCGATCGACCAGTCCAGCCCCCGGGCGATGACGTCGTCGTAGTAGCGCTCCGACTCGGTGGCGTTGCCCGCCACCGCGCTACTAAGAGCCTGCTCAACCTCGATGCGGGCCAGGTCGCCCGACGCGACGAACCGCCCCAGAGCCCTCGCGGCCCTGAGCAGCGTGTCGTTGCGCGTCCCGTCTCCGGCATGGGCGACGTTCCGTACTTCGTTGTCCAGGGCCGCCTTCGCATACCGGGACCCCTTCACTGTCAGGGGCGCCGGTACGTCCCTGACGGGCTTGGGCCTGGCCGTGAGCGCGTCGGAGAGCCAGCCGGGCAGTGGGATGGGGCTGACGCTGTCCAGCACCGTGTAGGCGCCGTCCGGGGTGCTGCTGCCGGGGGCGACGACGTACCCGCCCCAGCCCCGGGTGTCGATGTGCTTGCCGAGACGTCCGGCGGTGTTGCCGAGCCGGACTCCGGCGGGTTGGGTGAAGTACAGGTGCTGCCCGCCGCGCGCGGTCCGCACGCGGTAGGTGGTGGGGACGGGGTGTCCGGCGCGCTCGCAGAGCGCTTCAAAGGTGGTCACGCCGTCAGGCGTTCCTTCTTCGTCTGTCGGCTTGAGGGTGTCGAGGTCGACGACGAGCAGCCCGGACGGGCCGGTCGCGATTCCGATGTTGTACGGAGCGTGGGTCCACGCGGCTGTGAGCAGGTCCGGGTCGGTGGTCGCGCGTTGTTCCGGGGTTCGGTGGCCGTTCGCGCACCGGCCGTTGCGCGGGCAGTGGGCCTGTGCGTGGCCGGCGGGTCGCTTGTCGCGGGGGCGGAGCGGGAAGACGTGCCAGCCACGTTCGGCCGCTGCGACGGCGTGGGCGAGCAAGTCCAGGCCCGGATCGAGTAGGGCGGGGCGGTCACCGCTGTGGTCTCGCCGGATGTGGGTGGGGTGGGTCATGCTGGTCTCTCCAGTTCTTGGTGTTCTGGACGAGAGCGGCCCTGGATCTTGGCGGATGTGGGGGCCGCTCTCGGCATGCCTGGGGTGAAGCGGAATCCCTGGCAGTCGCGGGTCAGGGAGGGAACGGCACCCCCTGCGGGGGTGCGTGTGGAGGGGGTTTCGGGGGTCTGACCTGCGGCGCCTCCCTGCCTCCCTGACAGATCATTTGTGCAGCTCAGACCCAGGTACGTGTGTCAGGGAGGGGGGCAGGGAGTTCTCCCTGCCTCCCTGACGTGTGCAGGGTCGGCTCCCTCTACTCGGCGGCGGAAGTGGAACCGGTGTCGGGTCGGTTGGTGAGGGCGCGTGTGATGCGGTCGCGGCCGATGACCATGCGGCCGTCGGACTTGTAGGGTTCGGCGCCAGTGCCGTCGAGGACGCGCTTGAGATCGATGAACGACCACCGGCCGTACGCCTTGCCGTTCAGCGCGGTAAGCCGCTTCAGCACGTCTTGCGTCAGGACGCGGGTCTCGGTGCCGAGGACGGTGAGGATGTCCGCGAGCGGGTCGTGCTCCTCCGCCGCGGCGACGGTGTGCGCGGTGGTGACAACGCCGTTGCGGAGGGCCTTGGCACGGTCGGCGACCTCGGCGGCCTGCTCGTCGTCGACGTAGTGCGTCCGGATCGTGATGGATGTCTGGCCGGCCGGGATGGTGATGCCGCCAGAGGCGACCACGACGGTTCCCTTGTCGAGGTCCTGGCGGAGCAGGTGGGGTGCGGCTCCGCCGTCGACGGCCTTGTCTCCGAGGGCCATGCGGGCTTGGGATTCGGTGCCCAGGACCAGGGAGATGCGGGTGTGGGCGCCTTCGCGGACGAGCTTGGGGAGGTTCTGATCGGTGGGGTCCTGGGTGCCCTCCCACAGCAGCACGTCCACAGCACGCCCCTGGTTGTGGATCTTGCGGACGGCCATGAAGTACCGGGAGGTGGCCTTGGAGCCGCCGTAGGGCCGCTTGTCGTCGTCGACGGCCGGGCACATGAACGCGACCTGCGCTTCGTCGACGATCCCGATCAGCGGCGTGAACACGGTCCCGGGCGGCATCTGGATGCGGCGTTCCATCTCCGCGACGAGCCCTTCGACCATGACGGTCGCCTTGATCACGTGCTCGTCCGTCGGCCCCTGGATCAGGGTGGTGGCGAGTCCGTCGAACATGTCCCAGTCGCCTACGCCCTTGAGGTCGGCGATCCGGAACTCGACCGTGCGGTCGAGGGCGGCCCAGAGGGCGAGGGCGCGCAGTGCGGCGGTCTTGCCCTGGTTGGACAGGCCGGTGATCAGCAGCATGCGCTGGTACAGGCTCAGGGCAGCAGTGTCGCCGCGCAGGTCCTGGCCCCACGGTGCCTTGCCCGTCTTGTAGTTCGCGGCCGACTTCTGGTCCGTGACCAGCGGGGAAAGGCCGATCGGCTCGTCGAGCGCGCCGGAATCGGCGATCCACAGCCGCACGGTCCGGGCGGCGGCCGGGAGGGTGATGAACACTTCGTGCTCGTGCCGTCCCAGGTTCTCCGCCAGCTTCCGGCGCCGCTCCTGCACTTCCTTGGTCGAGACCCCCGAGGGGAGAGACGCGTCGACCTCCACGCCGCATCCGGCGATCCGGATCGGGCCGAGCATCGCGGCGCCCGCGTCGCCCATCTCCTTGATGGCCTTCCGCATCGGCGCGATGCCCAGGTCACGCAGGGCGGTGACCACGATCGACGGGGTGATCGGGGCTCCCGCGTCGTCACGCTGCTGCGCGGGCAGGGCCCACTGGGGCGCCGTCTGCCGCTGCCGGCCGACTCCCCACAGGGCGAGTAAGGCCAGCCATGGACCGATCGTGACGGCCGGTCCCCACACCACGGTGGCGACGTGGACGACTGCTCCGATCGCGTCGATGACGGCCGTGATGGGGGCGAGGATCCAGGTGGCGTCCTTGTTGGCTATGGCCAGCACGATCCCCAGCAGGAGCAGCCCGCCGGCGGTGAGGCCGGTCCCGTAAGCAGCGCTCTTGACCGCGTCCTGGGGGGCTTTGAGGAGGTCCATGCGGCGGTGGTGGCGCGCGGCCCGGAAGCGGGTGAGGCGGTCTTCCCACTCCTTGGCCTCCTCGAAGTTCCCGCCAGCTTCTGCCGCCCGGATCATCCGCTCGTACCGGGAGGCGGTCCGCCCGTCCCACGTGCGACGTGCGGTGACGCGGGTACCGCCGATCACATACATGCCGTGCCGGGCCACCAGCCGGGCGGCCGTGCGGGTCCGCTCGTGCGTGACCACGGCGCGCAGGCCGTGGACGGAGCGCTTCCACATCCGCACCCGCCGAACCGCGTCCGGCGCCGGGGCGGTGGCCGTGCCGGCGGGAGTGTCGCCGGGCATCGAGTAGATGCCGCTGGTGGGGTCCTTGAAGAGGGGGACGACGTTGTCGGTCATGCTGAGAACTCCTGCTCTCGCTGACAAGCGGGTGGGTAGGGCCCGGGGCGGCCGACGTTCTTTGGCGAGAGGGGCGGCCGCCCCGGGGCACAGCTACTTGGTCTTGCCGTTCTTGGCCCTGGCCTTGCGGGCGGCCTTCTCGGCCGCTGCCTCGTCGGCGGCCTGCTGCGCTTCGCGTTCGCGGGCGCCGTCGATGATCCGCTCGACCTTGCGTTCCAGGTCGCCCAGGTGGACGGTCTCGCTGGCGATGCCGCGCTTGGCCATCCGGGCGATGTACCAGCCGATCTGCGCGGTCTCCTTGGCGGTGAACTTCGGGTCCTTGCCCATCAGGGGTCTCCTTCCGGAGTCCGGGCTGTCCGGCTCCCCTTCACCACCCGCCCCCGCGTGGGGGCGGGTGGATCAGGCAGGCGTCAGACCTGCGACGGTCGGTCAGGGACCGGTCTTGGCGAGTTCGTGGCCGTGGCACAGGACCGGGCCGATCAGGACGCCGATCCCGGTGACGGTCCACCGGCCGGCCGTCAGCGGCCCCGGCGGAACCTGGTCCACGATCCGGCCCGTGCGGCCCACGGCCCGAGAGTCGTCGGCGCAGGCGACGATCAGCACCTTGTCTCCGGCGGCGAACACGTCACCGCCTCCTTCGGCGGGCCTTGGCGACGTTCTTCACGGCCGCCCCGGCATCCGGACTGCCGAGGGACTTCACGACCGTGTGGACGCACCAGCCGAGGATCAGGGCGAGGAAGGCGAGCATCGCGATGTTCGCGGCGATCGCGGTCAGCGCCCCGACGAGGAGCGGGCCGAAGTACACGCCGGCCGCGACCGCACCCGCACCGACCCCGGAGCCGAGGGCGATGCGCTGCACGGTCTTGTCCGGGGCCGCCTGGTGGATGTGCTGGTGCACGACCTGCGGACCCTGCTGCGGCGCCGGGAACGCGGTCGGGTGGGCGTAGACGTAGGTGCCATCGGGGAGTTGGGCCACCTGGGGCAGTTCGGGAAGGTGCTCCATCAGGGGGTTCCTTCGGGGTAGGCGCACGGAACGCACATGCCGAGCGAGAGCGGGATGACGTATCCGGCGTCGGTGCGGCAGGCGGGGCAGGTACGGCGGGCGGCGTTCGCCCGGTCCAGCGCGGCCGTTTTGGCCGGGGTCATCGGCCGGACCGGCAGGGCCCGGTCGACGCGGTACAGGAACGCGGTCAGCGGGTCGCGCCGGCGGCGGGGCCGAAGGATCTGTCCGGCGATGTCCTGCCCGCCGGGCCGCAGGCCCAGGGCGCGGAGCTGACGTCGGGTGGCCAGTCCTTCCGGGGCGAGGCGCCAGGGGAAGGTGGGCAGGCCGTGGACTCTTCCAGCCGGATCGAAGCAGTCGGCGAACCTCAGGCTCACCCGGCCACCGCCGCCGCGTTGTCCCTCTCCCGCTCAGCCTTCAACGCCTCACGGACGACCCGGGCCTTGGCCGGAGACGTGCGCAGGGCCTTACGGATCCCCTCACCGGTCAGCTTCTCGACCGGCCACGACTCCGTCAGGGACCGCGCCTCGGCCAGCAGCTCGACGTCCGTGCGGACCGATCGACTCGATCGAGCAGCGGCCGGTACCCGACCGGTCGCCCGACGAGCCCGCGTCGACTCTGCCGCAACGGCGAGCTGCGGCAGGGCTGCGATCGGCTCGACCACCGGTACGGAGGAAGAGTCCACCTCCACCCTCGGGGCCGTCTCCTCGACCGGCGATTCGCCCTGCTCAGGCATCAACCGATTTCCGGTGATCTGCTCCGATTCCTGCGCGTCCGGTTCGGCCGGGGGTCGGTGGTGGAGGACTTTTGCGACGAGGTCGGAGCCGAAGTAGATCGACCCGACCGGCAGCGATGTCGCCAGCAGCACGAGCGCCCAGTTCGTCCAGTCGCCCGAGGCCAGCCGACTCCAGCCGATCGACTCGGTGTGCAGCTCGGGCAGGAGTCCGTGGACGTAGTTCAGGACCAGTGAGGCGAGCGTGTATCCGGCGAGGACCCGCAGGGCGAACTTGCGGGCGTCGTCGGTCAGGACGAGCGCGGCGACGAGGGCCAGGGCCATCAGGCCGTCGACCACGAACGGGTAGAGCGTTGCCGCGGTGTCGTCCGCGCCGATGGCCTTGGCGATGTCGCGCAGGGCGTTCCAGGAGACCCGGAAGGCCATGCCGACCACGACCACCAGCGCGAGGACGAGAGCACGCTTGGCACTGCGGTTCACGGCGCCTCCCCGATGGGGCGGACGTCGAACGAGCCGCGGAACTCAACGGCGTCCCCGTCGTCGCTGTCCATCTCGATCCACTCCCAGGTGGCGCCGTCTGCCGCCTCGTAGCCGAGGCCGGCCAGGGCGGCAGTGCGCTCCGCGAGCGTGGGCGTCGCCGAGGTGCGGCCGAAGGAGTGGAGGGGCCAGTCGTCGGAGTGACCCTCGATGAGGATGTAGATCTCCCACTCACCGAAGTAGGCGTTCGCCAGGCGGGCGCTGTACATCACGCCGCACCTTCTTCCAGCGGCCGGACCTTCACCGCGCCCAGCAGGAGCACCCGCACCGGGTGGGGGTGGTAGTCCGGGCCGATGTGCTCCGTCCACTCCCACTCGGCGCCCTCGGCGAGGACGAAACCGAGGTACGCCAGAGCGGCCTGGCGCGCCTCGACGCTCGGAACCTCGGTGGTGGTCGGCCAGGTGAAGGTGGGCCACTTGCTGACCAGACCGGTCTGGGCCACGTACAGCTGCCAGCACGGACCGGCCGTCCGCTCCGGGAACGTGGGGCCGCAGCAGCGCAGGGACATCTGCGCTCCGAAGATCTGCTTGCTCATGCCCGCTCCCCCGAGACCATCGAGCCGGTGATGCGGTTGGCCAGGTCCCGCCGGGCCGCGAGGACCCGGTTGCGGGCCCTGCGGATCCGGCGGTCGTCGACCTCGGTCGGGGTCCGGTCCAGCGTCATGATCTGCGCGTCCAGCAGGTCAACGCGCGCCAGGATCAGCGGCATCTCCTGCTCGATCACGTCCAGCTCCGCGTCCGACGGCTCCAAACCGTCGGACCACGGGGTAACGAGGTTCTGAAGTGCAGCGATGAACTCCACGGGTCTTGCTCCTTCGGTAGAGGAACGGGACCCAACAGCAGCCCCGGGTCTAGCCACCCGGGGCTGCACTGCGTTGGGGGCGAAGCGGGAAGAACTCCGGCTCCCCTCGACCCCGCCCGTACGACGCCGAAGCGACTGACGGGCGGAGGAGGCAACCGGCCGCAGCCCGGAGGTCGCGGCGGTAGATCATTCGATGTCTCTTTCGGGGACGGACTGCCGGTTAGGAACAGCCCGCAATCCCCGTTGTAGGCAGAGACCTGCCATCCGGACTGACAAGGGATCGGCCGCCTCTCGGCGGACGACTGTCCGGTATCCCTCCCCCCGTCCAACGCGGGGCTCCTGGTCGAACTCCTACACTCAACTACTTATGTGCAGGAGTTCTGAGTAAGAGAGTGCTGTACTCCTGTAGAGGAGTCAACCCGCAAGGCTGTCATTCGCCTTGCCGGTTGGCTCAAATATGGCGGGTCGTCAGTCTGCGGCAGGGATGCGGTACTCCAGAACAAACTGGTCAGCGCTCATGAGGGTGTCGCAGACCTCTACCACTCGACCTGACTCAATTTGAGCGTCCCGCGTGAGGTGGATGACGGGTGCGCCTGGGCTCAGACTCAGTGCGGTCTGCTCTTCCTTGGTGGCAAGGCGGACGCGGACCGTCTCCCGGAACTCCACCAAGAGATCCCCCTGCTCTTCGAGGCGGGCGTAGATCCCTCCCGGCCCCGGGTTCTCCTCCCTGAGCTGCGGGATGCTCTCGGCCAGGTCCCAGGGCAGATACGACGTCGCCTCCTCGGTGGGAATGCCGTCGCTGTAGTAGAGGCGACGGCGTGCGAGGACCTTAGTGCCGGCTGGCAACCCAAGACGGGTGGCAACCTCGGCTGGGGCGTCGGTCTGCCCGACGAAGAGCACCCGGACGCTCGGCTTCGCCCCAGCCTGCTCAGCCTCTGCCAGGTACGCGGCCTTGCCTGCCTTCCTGTGCGACCGACGGAAGCGGTCGCTGGACTTCCGCTGCACCGGCGGGGCCTTCCGGACGAATGAGCCGCGCCCGTGGTGCGTGTCGACCAGACCGCGAACCCGCAACTCAGTCATGGCCTTACGGACGGTTCCCTGTGCAACCGAGTAACGATCCATGAGCTCGGACTCGCTCGGCACCTTCGCCCCGGGGCGGAGCTTTGCCTGAGGATCCCCGAGGGCTTCCTGAATCTGCTGGCTGAGGTCGTCCGCGATCTGGAGGTAGCGGGGGCGACCTGCGTCACGTGCTGTCGAGAGAGGCATACTCTGCTGATTCTCCTAGACTCATGTATATGACTAACGCTACCGCCGAGATGCCGTTGCACTCCGTCTCGGTCGCCGGAATCGTCATCCGGGATGACGGACGCGTGCTCGTGATCCGCCGCGCCGACAACGGGGCTTGGGAGCCGCCGGGCGGCATCCTCGAACGGGACGAACGGCCCGAGGAAGGCGTGCTGCGGGAGGTAGCCGAAGAGACCGGGATCGCCGTCGAGGTGGAGCGACTCACCGGGGTCTACAAGAACCTCACCCTTGGCGTGATCGCTCTGGTCTTCCGGTGCCGACCCATCGGCGGGGCGGAGCAGTTGTCCGACGAATCGACGGCGGTCCGCTGGCTGACCCCCGACGAGGTGGAGCAGTCAATGAAAGAAGTTTTCGCCGTGCGCGTGGCAGACGCCTTGGACGGCACGGTGCCGCACGTCCGGTCACACGACGGGGTTCGCCTGCTCGCGGCCTGAGGCCAAGGGAGAGTGCCCAGGGCTCGTGACGGACATGCCGAATGATCATGGCTGTGGCCAACCTCTGGCCAGCATGATCGGCGAAGGACGAACGTCGGAGCTAAAGGCGCAGGTGAGCGGCAGGCGGATTACGCCACGCGATCGGTCTTGAAAACCGTCGTGGCGCGAGTCACCGTGGGTTCAAATCCCACACCCACCGCCAAGCGGGCCGAGGCCCAGCTCAGAAGGGGTGCCACCGATCTGGTGGTACCCCTTTCTGCAGGCGAGCTGTCCCCACGCCTGCTCACGTGCGCACCGCCGGGCGGAGTCAGGCGTCGAACCAGACGACCAGGCGGACACCCTCGTCGCCGTGCAGGCTCGCCAGGGTCCTCATGACCGACCACACGGCACCCCAGTCGTCGTCGGGCACGGCGTGCTTGCGTCGGAGGCGTCCGATGCGGAAGAGGCGATCGCCGTCGGGCCACTCGGTGCCCTCGGGGTAGGTGCGGCCCGCGCGGTAGAGGGAGTGGGGGTCGGTGACGCCGGCGAGCCGGGCGAAGCGGTCGAGGCTGGTGTTCCGGCCGTGCAGTAGCCAGGTCCCGTCCGGACCACGGCGGTACTCATGGACGCATTCGTCCACCTCGTTCGCGGCCTCGTCCCAGTCCGTGGCCGCCAGCTCCGCCCAGGTGATCCAAGACGCACCGGTCGAGTCCGGGCTCCAGGACTCGAAGCCGGCAAGGGCCTCCGGAGACACGTCAGCGGGTAGGCCGCGGTCATCGGCGAGAGGGCGGAAGGACGTGGTGTCGCGCACGCCGAACAGGGACCCGAAGGCGATGTACGAGCGCCCGTTGTAGAGGTGATCGAGGTCGATCGCACCGTCCCAGCTGCGGTCGTCCTCGTCCAGCCAGCGATCCCAGCGGCACTCGATGAACCCGTGTATGTCTGTCCCCATGCCCGGCATTGTTCTTCGCCGGAGTAGGGCGTGCGAGGGGTTTTCCGGCCCCGCGCCGGTCGATGTTGACACGTGTCACCTTGGTGCGGTCACGATCAGCCGCAAGGCCGTGTGGTCGAGGGTGCTCCGACCCGCCGCGCGTGATGATCATCACGCCATAGTGGAGCCCAAGCGTACCAACGGCTTTGAGCCATATGGCCGGTTGACGTGCGTTGAGCTGTTGCGGCACTCTCCGCAGAGATCATTTTCTGATGATCATTAGTGCGTGAAAAAAGGATGTTTGCAGTGCAGATCAAGCGCAGCATGAAGATCGCGGTTGCCGCCGGCGCCCTCGTCATCGCCGGTGCCGTTCCGGCCCTCGCGACCACCTCGTACGTCGGTGGCGGCGAGTGGAACTACGGTGCGGGCACCGCCACTGTGTGGTCGGACTACTACCACGGCTCCAAGTGCCACGGCTCGACCTCCGTCGGCGCCTACATCGACAGCGACGAGGCCGCCAAGGGCTCCTGGTCCATCACCTCGGCCAAGGTGAAGCTGAGCGGCAACAAGTCGTACTACAACACCTCCTGCTGATCTGAGTCCGGGTCCCACGACCCGGCCTTGCAGCGATGAGCCGTCCGCACGTACGGGCGGACGGCTCGCCCCCCACGAATCGCGCTCCAGAAGTGCCCCTAGCTAGGCAATAGATGCTGCATCGAGGTATCAAGTTCGCCCACGCCGTCGTACTGGCGTTCTCCGCGACCCTCTCTTTCCTCTTCCTCCGGAGCCTCGATGAGGACTGGGCCCTCGGGCACTCCGCCGTCGTCTGGGTGACGGACTCCGACGGCGCGGCCAGTGGCTCGCAGGTCGCCGGCGCGATTGCCGAATTCGCCGCGAAGAACAACGCGACGATCGCGCGCGAGGTCCCCGACCTCAAGGATCCGTCCAATCGCCGCCACCTCTACCTCGCACCCGGCGGCCCGCACTCCGACTGGCTGAAGGGCGGCTATCCCGCGTTCAGCCGCGGCTACCACACCGACGTGCACCCCGTCGCGGAGCTGGGTCAGCGCGACCCGCGCGGTTTCTACTACGTCTTCGGACCGGAGTCGGCCGCTGCCTCACTGACCCGATCCCTTGACGACCTCGGGCTCGTCGCCTCCGTCAACCAGCCCTTCTCCTTGGCGCAGCTGACCACCGTCTACGCCGACAGCGCGCTCTACCGCTCGTTCTTCGTGGTCGCCCTCGCCGTGGTGACGATGACCGGTGCGAGCGTCCTGCTCAACGCCAAGGCCTACGGAGTGCAGCGGCTCCAGGGGAAGTCGTTCGGGCAGATCCTGCTGCGCGACATGCGGCAACTCGGGGCGTTCTGGGCCGTCGCCTGCGCCGCGGTGTCCGCCGCGACCCTGCTGCTCCTCGGCCTCTACAACGGTCTCACCTGGATCGGCCAGTTCGCCTCGATCGCCCTCGGCTGCACCTTCGCCCTGAGCCTCATCGCCCTCGTCACCCACTGCGCGATGCTCTGGCTGACCTTCCAGACCGACGTACTGCGTGCCCTCAAGGGCGAGCTGCCCGCGCGCGCCGCGTCGGTGAGCGCCTATCTCGTACGGATACCCGCGCTCCTGCTCGCCCTCAGCATCGCGACGGCCGTCGTGCTGGGCGCGCAGGACGTGCTGGCCCGCCAGGAGAGCCGAGAGGCGTACGCGAAGATCGGCGATGCCACGTCGATCCGATTCAACGGCAGTCTGGCGAGCGACACCGCCTTGCGCAGCCTGGACGAGAACGTGGGCCCCTGGTTGCGCCAGGCCGACCGGGACGGACAGATCATCGTCGCCGGGCACCGGGACCTCCGGCTCTCGGCGGGCATACCGGGCCTGACCAAGGGCGACCTGCTCGTCGTCAACGAATCCTTCCTCGCCAAGCAGCCCGTCCTCGACGCGGCGGGGCGAAGGATCGAACCGACCGCCGCGGCACCCGACCAGATCAGGCTCCTGATCCCCGAGGGCCTCGCACAGCACACCGGCCGCCTGAAGGAGCTCACTCCGACGTGGCTGAGCCCGAGTGACCCGGGCAAGATCGCTCCCGCCCAGGTGAAGACCCTCCCGTCGAAGGACGGACAGCGTGTCTTCACCTACAACCCGCGAGGCAAGTCGCACGCCGCGGACAATCCCGGAGCAGATGATTCCCTGGTGACGGACCCCGTCATCATCGTGTTCCCCAACGGCGCGCCCTTCCTGAGCGACAAGGGCTACACCAGCTACGCCTCGCAGCGGAGCATCGTCTTCCACAACCCGGACGACGTCACGGCCGGCGTCCAGAAGCGGCACCTCGAGTTGTACGTCACCGCCATGACTCCCGTGGGGCAGGACGCCGCGCTGGAACTGCGCAAGGTGGTCGGGGACTTCCGGCTCCAGCTGTTCAACCTGGCGGTGGCCGTGGCGGTGCTGCTCATCACCGGAGTCGGCGTCTGCATCGTCCACTCGCGCAAGAACGCCCAGGCGATCTTCGCCCGCCACATCAGCGGCTGGACCTTCGCAGCCACCCACCGCCCCGTCCTGCTGGTCGAAGGCGTCCTCGCCGTACTGCTCGCCGGATGGGTGCCCTTCCAGGTGTGGCAGCAGAACCAGGACGCCGCACGGTACGAATCCCTCGGCATCCCCGCCCCCCGTCCGACCGCCGAATTCACCGGACTCGACCTCGGTGTCACCGGTGTGCTCGTCGCCGTCGAGGTCGCGGCCGTGCTCGTGGCCCTCGTCGTCTTCCACCGCCGGATCGTCAAGGAAGGGGCGACCGAGTCGTGACCCCCCACCTTTCTGCAGGAGCTTCCACATGATCGAGATCGAGAGCCTGTCCAAATCATTTGGCCCGCGAACCCTCTGGTCCGATCTCTCCTTCACCGTGGAGCGCCGCCAGATGCTGGCGCTCACGGGCCCGAGCGGCTCCGGCAAGTCGACGCTGCTCAACTGCCTGGGCCTGCTCGACGCACCGAGTTCCGGGGCGATCCGGCACGAGGGCCGCGACATCACCGGCTTCGGCCCGCGCGCCACCCGGCACTACCGGCGTGACGTGCTCGGGTACCTCTTCCAGAACTACGCGCTGATCGAGAACGCGAGCGTCGCGGCCAACCTGGAGGTCGCGATGAAGCCGAGACGAGTGCGGAAGGGCGCTCCGACCGTCGCCGAGGCCCTGGAGCGGGTCGGGCTGGCCGGACGGGAGAAGGAGCAGGTCCACCGGCTCAGCGGCGGGGAGCAGCAGCGCGTCGCGCTGGCCCGCCTCATCGTCAAGCAGCCCGCCCTCGTCCTCGCCGACGAACCGACGGGCGCCCTCGACCACGACAACACTTCTATGGTCGTCGAGATCCTCCGCACGATGTGCGAAGAGGGCTGCGCCGTCGTCATCGCCACCCACGACGACGCGGTCCGCGACCGCTGCGACGTGGTCCTGACCGTCGGCGACGCCACACAACCCGTACCCGTGAAAGAAAGGCAGTTCTCATGAACGCCCGCCTTGTCCGTCGTGCCGTGATCGGCGCTGTGCTCCTCGCAGGCATTGCGGTGCTGGCCGTCTACGGCACGCACGCCGGGACCATCCTCGGCCGGATCGGGCTCCAGATCTTCTGAGGCTCCGTGTTCCTCCCCTCATCTGAAGCAGGCCCGGGTCGCCGACCCGGGCCTGCTTCCGCGTTCACGCCTCCGGTACGCAACCCGCCGGTGCAAGGCGGGCGAAGGGATTCCCGGCTTGCCGGTCGCTCGGTGGCGTGCTGAAGCGAACATGCAGGTCAGGGCTGGTTCGGAGGCGGGGTGTCCGGTGTTTCCTGGGAGTTCGGCCGGAGGTCTGAGTCACGCTCTTGGGCCGTCCGAGTGGTGTTTGTCGGAAGATCGGCGCGGGGCGCAGTGGCGGTGCGGTTGCGGCCACATCATGACGAATGTATTCAGATCCGCCCGTCCGAACATCGTGAATCGAGGCACCTCGTCATGACTCACCGCAGCATCCTCACGTCGATCTGGACCGCCGTCCTCGCCGTTCTGGGGGTCGTCCTTTCCGGCTTCGGCATCACGGGGAAGTCGGCTCCGGCTTCCGCCCCCGCCTCCGCCCCGGCCCCCGTCGCTGCCGCTGCCGGCAGCCCGGCCACCGCCGTACGCCGGCCGGCCGTCACGGCCCGGAGGACCTGGCGGGCGATGATGCGGGGCGGTTCGCTGCCGCCGACCATCAAGCAGCGGATCCACGCCGAAGCGCACGGCAAGACCCCTTCCGTACGACGCTCCACCACCGCCGCGGCCATGGGTGCCGGTGCCGGTGCCGGTACCGCCTCCCGAACGCTGACCTCGGCCACAGCGACCGCTGCAGTACGCACCTCAGTACACGCCGCGGTCCCTGCCGCAGCCGGCCCGGTGCTCACCGGGGGATCCTCAGGACCCGCGGCCGCCGTCGGTGCAGCTCGGGACGCCCTCGCGCTCGCTGCGTAGCCCCCCGTACGCCTTGTAGTCCCGCAGTACCGCAGTACCGAAGCCCTGTACATGGAGTCCACGAGAGCGCAGGGCGGTCGCAGGGTCCGGCTCGCAGGTGTACGCGCCGCTGCCGGGCACGAGCAAGGACGAGAGCAGCCGCAAGAAGTAGCCGTAAGAGCAGCAGCAGGCCCGGTAACAGGCGCTGGAGCCCGGTCGGTCGTGACCGTGGATCGCGCTACGAGGGTGCCCCGAGGGCTGGGCACGGATGAACCACCCCGGCTTGCGCCGGGGCGCGCAAAGGGCGTGAAGCTTGGCATTGCAGGGCCGCAGGCCCGGGAGACGGTGGGGTTCCCGGACGGCGCGGCCCTTTTCGGCATGTTCGGAACACGGCGATCTGGTGGAACGCTTCATCCCTTGCGCGGTGTGGGATTCGACTGGTTCCACTGCGCTGACCTGGGGCTTCGGGGGCGCGAACGAGGTTTATCCGATGTTGGTCATGCTTGCGGGGGAATCGGGGACTCCGGGATGGTTCGCCGGGGATTCGGTGGGCAACTCTGGTCTCGCGACGTCGTCACCACATGGAACGAACGACCGAGGCGGTCGGCCAACTGCCTTGGACGGATTCCTACTTCGGTTTTCTGGAGGAATGTAGACATGGCAAGCATCCGTACCGCCCGCGTCATCGCCGCCGTCGCGGCGCTCCCCCTCGCCGTCGCTCTCTTCGGCGGGGTGGCGTCGGCGGACAACGACGGGTCGAACGCGAGCGTGGCCGGCGTCATTGGCAGTGGCGTGGGCGGGGACAACAACGGCAACTCGTCAACATCGCAGCAGGTGGCCACCGGCTCCGGCGCATCCAACCAGAACAACACGGCTCAGGTGAACGGCTCGGCCCTCACCGCGATCGACCAGTCCAATACGACCGTCGCGGTCAACTTCGTCCCCTGGTGGTAGCCGCGGCCTGAGCCGCTCCGATTCTTGAGGGCGCCCGTGCGACCGGACCGGCTGGGGTCCGGTAGCGCGGGCGTCCTCACGCATGCCCCCCGACCTTGACATCGCGGGTGAATCTGACGGACAGTCAGGTTTCCTCGATGATGTGACGCCGGGAGGCCAGCGCCGTGCACCTCGCCCCGACCGAAGGTCAGTTGCGGCTCCGCGCCGAACTGCGCGCGTACTTCAAGGACCTGCTACCGGACGGCCTCCCCGATGATCCGGCCCGCCAGCGCGAACTCCTGCGCCGCATAGGCGCCGACGGGCTCCTCGGCCTCGGTTGGCCCGTCGAGTACGGCGGCCGGGGACGGGGCGCCGACGAGCAGTTCGTCTTCTTCGACGAGGCCTACCGGGCCGGTGCCCCCGTCTCCATGGTCACCCTCAACACCGTCGGCCCGACCCTGATGAAGTACGGGACCGAGGAGCAGAAGGACTACTTCCTCCCCCGGATCCTGGCGGGTGACGTCGTCTTCGCCATCGGCTACTCCGAACCCGAGGCCGGCACCGACCTCGCCGCCCTGCGCACGCGCGCGGTCCGCGACGGATCCGACTGGCTGATCGACGGGCAGAAGGTGTTCACCTCCAACGCCCAGAACGCGGACTGGATCTGGCTCGCCTGCCGCACGGACCCCGAGGCCCCCAAACACAAGGGCATCTCGATCATCCTGGTGCCCACCTACGCCCCGGGCTTCTCCTGGACTCCGATCGACACCGTCGGCGGGCTCACCACCACGGCCACGTACTACGACGGCGTCCGCGTGCCCGCCGGCCATCTCGTCGGCCCCGAGCACGGCGGCTGGGGTCTGATCACCAACCAGCTCAACCACGAGCGCGTCGCCCTCGCAGCCATCGGCATGCAGGCCGAGGACTTCTACGCGTACGCGCGCGATTACGCCCGCACCCCCGACCCGGTCACCGGTGACCGCCCCGCGGACCTCCCCTGGGTGCGGTCCCGGCTCGCCGAGGCGCACGCACGGCTGGCCGCCGTACGCCTCCTCAACTGGCGGCTCGTCCAGGACGTGGGCAGCGGCGCACTGGCCCCCGGCGATGCCAGCGGGGTGAAGTTCCTCGGTACCGAGTCCACCGTCGAGGTGTACCGGATGTGCCAGGAGGTGGTGGGTGAGGAGGCCCTGATCCGCGGGCCCGCGGCGTTCGCGGGCGGCGAGCTCGAACGGATGAACCGGGCCGCCCAGATCAACACGTTCGGCGGCGGGGTCAGCGAGGTCCAGCGGGAGATCGTCGCCATGATGCGGCTCGGCATGAAGGGGAGGAAACGATGACGGCGGACGACGCGGACGCGGACGTGAACGACGCGGACACGGCCGGGGGCACGGCAGCGACCGGAGCCGAGACCGGGGTCGTGGCCGGGGCCGAGGAGGCTGCCCGGTTCCACACGCTGTTGGCGGCCTTCGAGGGGCAGCCGGCCGCCACCGCGGCCCGGGGCAAGGACGTGGTCAACGAGCCGATGATCCGCCACTGGTGCGAGGCGATGGGCGATGCCAACCCCGCCTACACCGGTCCGGACGCCATCGCGCCGCCCACCATGCTCCAGGCCTGGACCATGGGCGGCCTCTCCGGCCACGCGGACCGCTCCTCCGCCTACGACGAGCTCCTCGCGCTCCTCGACGGCGCCGGCTTCGCCTCCGTGGTCGCCACCGACTGCGAGCAGGAGTACCACCGCCCCCTGCGCCCCGGCGCCGCGATCACCTTCGACGCCGTCATCGAGACCGTGTCGCCCCGCAAGACGACCAAGCTCGGTACCGGCCACTTCGTGACCACCCGCATGGACGTCCAGGCGGACGGGGAGCTCGCAGGCACCCACCGCTTCCGCATCCTCAAGTACGCGCCCGCCGCCGGACCGGTGCGGCGGCCCCCGGCACAGCGGCCCCCCTCGCAGCGCCCCCGCCCCGTGGTCAACCGCGACAACCAAGGGTTCTGGGACGGGGTGCGCGACCACAAGCTGCTGATCCAGCGCTGCAGTTCCTGCGCCGCCCTCCGCTTCCCGTGGCTCCCCGGCTGCAACGCCTGCGCGAGCCCCGACTGGGACGCGGTCGAGGCCTCCGGCGCCGGCACGGTGTTCAGTTACGTCGTCATGCACCACCCGACCTTCCCGGCCTTCGACCCGCCCTACGCGGTCGCACTCGTCGAGCTCGCCGAAGGGGTCCGGATGATCAGCAACATCACCGGCGTGCCCCACGACAAGGTGCGCATCGGTCTCCCCGTCCAGCTGGAGTTCCTGCGCGTCGACGCCGGCCTCGAACTCCCCGTCTTCCGCGGGAGCGAGGGCTGATGGACTTCCACTCCACCGAGGAGCAGGCCGCCGCGGCCGGTCTCGCCGCTCGGATCTTCTCCGATCTCGCCACCCACGAGCGCCTCGCCGAAGCCGGCACCGGCAGCGACGCCGAGCTGTGGAAGGCACTCACCGCGGCCGGACTGATCGCCGCGGTCGAGGAGATCGGCCTGCTCGGGCTGGTCCTGCTACTGGAGGAACAGGGCCGCACCACCGCACAGGTCCCGTACGCCGCCACCTGCGTGTACGGGATCCTTCCCGTGGCCGCGCACGGCAGCCCCGATCAGCGTGCCCGCCTGCTGCCCGCCCTCGGCACGGGTGAGGCCGTGGCCACCGGTGCGTTCCCGGCGCGCGGCCGGATCACCGCCGAGGGCTGCCGGCTCACCGGGACCGCCCCCGCCGTGCCGTGGCTGCGCGACGCCACGCACGTACTGGTCCCGGACACGGACCGGGCGCTGTGGCTCGTACGGACTGACGCGCCCGGTGTGCGGACCTCCCCGGTGGAGACCACCGCCCCGTGGTCGGCGGGCCGGCTGGTGCTGACCGCGGCCGAGGGCGAGCGCCTCGGTTCGGAAGGTGCGTACGAGGGCACGCTCGCCGCCGCCCGTACCGCCTTCGCCGGGCTCCAGGCGGGCGTGTGCGCGGGCTCTCTCGCCCGCGCGGTGGAATACACCTCCACCCGGGAGCAGTTCGGCAGACCGCTCTCCACCCATCAAGGGGTCATGTTGCGCGCGGCCGACGCCCACATGGACACCGAGGCGATCCGGGTCACCACGTACGAGGCGGCCTGGCGCATCGACCAGGGCCTTCCGGCACACGAGCACGCGCTGACGGCCGCCTGGTGGGCCTCGGAGGCGGGCAAGCGGGTCGTGCACGCGGGCCAGCACCTGCACGGCGGCATGGGTGCCGACCTGGACCACCCCGTCCACCGGCACTTCCTGTGGGGACGCCAACTGGACGCCTATCTGGGCTGCGGCAGCGAACTGCTGGCCGAGCTCGGAGCTGCGATAGCCGAGGGAGAACAGGCATGAACATCGGCGACACGCTCCCGCCACTGGAGATCCCGGTCACCCGCACGCTGATCGTTGCGGGCGCGATCGCCTCCCGCGACTACCAGGACGTGCACCACGACGCGGCGCTCGCGCAGGAGAAGGGCTCCCCGGACATCTTCATGAACATCCTGACCACGAACGGCCTGGTCGGCCGCTACGTCACCGACCACCTCGGGCCGCACGCCGTCCTGCGCAAGGTGGCCATCCGCCTGGGCGCCCCCAACTACCCCGGCGACACGATGACCCTCACCGGCACCGTCACCGACGTCTCCGTCACCGCTGCGTCCGGGGCCACCGCCTCCGGAACCACCGTCGAGATCCGGGTCGTCGGGGCCAACGGCCTCGGGCACCACGTCACGGGAACGGTCACCGCGGAGGTGCCGGCATGAGCGTCCGCACCCGCGACGATCTCGGCGGCCGCGCCGCCATCGTCGGCATCGGAGCGACCGAGTTCTCCAAGGATTCCGGCCGCAGTGAGCTCAAGCTCGCCGTCGAGGCGGTGCACGCCGCCCTGGACGACGCCGGACTCACCCCCGCCGATGTCGACGGCATGGTCACCTTCACCATGGACACCAGCCCCGAGATCACCGTCGCCCAGGCGGCGGGCATCGGGGACCTGTCCTTCTTCTCCCGCATCCACTACGGCGGCGGTGCTGCCTGCGCCACCGTCCAGCAGGCCGCCCTCGCCGTCGCCACCGGGGTCGCGGAGGTCGTCGTCTGCTACCGCGCCTTCAACGAGCGCTCCGGGCGCCGCTTCGGCTCCGGGGTCCAGCAGCGGGAGCCCTCGGCGGAAGGGGCGGCGCTCGGCTGGTCGCTGCCGTGGGGGCTGCTGACTCCCGCCTCCTGGGTGGCCATGACCGCCCAGCGCTACCTGCACACCTACAACCTCACCCCCGAGGCGTTCGGGCACGTCGCGGTCACCGACCGCCGGCACGCCGCGAACAACCCCGCCGCCTACTTCTACGGCAAGCCCATCACCCTCGCCGACCACGCCGCCTCGCGCTGGATCGTGGAGCCGCTGCGGCTGCTGGACTGCTGCCAGGAGACGGACGGCGGCCAGGCCGTCGTCGTCACCAGGGCCGAGCGCGCCCGGGACCTGAGACACGCGCCCGCCGTGATCACCGCGGCCGCGCAGGGCGCCGGGCGCCGCCAGGAGGGCATGACCTCCTTTTACCGTGACGACCTCACCGGGCTGCCGGAGATGGACGTGGTCGCCCGCCAGCTGTGGCGGACCAGTGGGCTACGGCCCTCGGACATCGACGTCGGCATCCTCTACGACCACTTCACCCCCTTCGTGCTGATGCAGCTGGAGGAGTTCGGCTTCTGCGCGCCGGGCGAGGCCGCGGATTTCGTGGCCGCGGACGCGCTGCCGCTCAACACCCACGGCGGCCAGCTCGGAGAGGCGTACCTGCACGGGATGAACGGCATCGCCGAGGCCGTCCGCCAGCTGCGCGGTACCTCCGTCAACCAGGTCGCGGGGGCGTCACACGCTCTCGTCACGGCCGGTACCGGGGTCCCGACCTCCGGCCTGATCCTCGGCGCCGACAGCTGAGACCCGGGCCCCGTGGCCCCCGCCCCCTCCACCTTCAGGGGGTGGGGACGGCCCTGTTCCTACAACCTGAGGTGGATCCACCATCGGCACCTGCGGCCGATCCCAGGGCGGGCGGGCGCTCCTAGCGTGGAGACATGACCACGCCTGTGTGCACACTCGCCTCGAATCCGACGCCGTACCCGTCGTTCTCGGCGTACGTCCGGACCCGCGGCACGGTCCTGATGCGCACCGCGCGCTCCCTCACCGCCAACCCGTGCGATGCGGAGGACCTGCTCCAGACCGCCCTCGCCAAGACGTACGTGGCCTGGGACCGGATCGAGGACCACCGCGCCCTGGACGGCTACGTCCGTCGGACCCTCGTCAACACCCGTACCTCCCAGTGGCGTAAGCGCAGGGTCGACGAGTTCGCATGCGACGAGCTCCCGGAGCCCGAGGCGGTCCCGGCCGGCGACCCCGCCGAGGCGCAGGCGCTGCGCGACGCGATGTGGCGCGCGGTGACCCGGCTGCCCGACCGGCAGCGGGCCATGGTCGTCCTGCGGTACTACGAGGACCTGAGCGAGGTGCAGACGGCGGAGCTGCTCGGGGTGTCCGTCGGTACGGTCAAGAGCGCGGTCTCCCGCGCGCTGGGCAAACTCCGCGAGGACCCGGAGCTCACGCCGGTCCGGTGACGGATGGCGTTTCACGTGAAACGTGAGGACGTCCGGGGATGTTTCACGTGAAACACGCCCTGGTTTCTACTCCCGGGTAGTGACATGCCGACCGGTACGTGCGCAGAATCGGCAGCATCCGTAGCCGCCGCAGCGCCGCAGCGCTCACCGGGAGGACGCTTTGCTCAGCACCATGCAGGACGTACCGCTCCTCGTCACCCGCATACTCCGACACGGGATGACGATCCACGGGAAGTCCCAGGTCACGACCTGGACCGGGGAGGCCGAGCCGCAGCGCCGCAGCTTCGCCGAGATCGGCAACCGCGCCACCCGTCTTGCCGGCGCGCTGCGCGACGCGCTCGGAGTGCAGCAGGACGAGCGGGTCGCCACCCTGATGTGGAACAACGCCGAGCACGTCGAGGCGTACTTCGCGATCCCCTCCATGGGCGCGGTCCTGCACACCCTCAACCTGCGGCTCCCTCCTGAGCAGCTGGTCTTCATCGTCAACCACGCCGCCGACCGGGTGGTACTGGTCAACGGCACGCTGCTGCCCCTGCTCGCGCCGCTGCTGCCGCACCTGCCGACCATCGAGCACGTGGTGGTCACCGGCATCGGCGACCGCTCCGCGCTCGAAGGCCTGAACGTGCGCGTGCACGAGTACGAGGAGCTCCTCGACGACGCCTCCGACAGCTTCGACTGGCCCGAGCTGGACGAGCGCCAGGCCGCGGCGATGTGCTACACCTCCGGCACCACCGGGGAGCCCAAGGGCGTCGTCTTCTCCCACCGCTCGGTCTACCTGCACTCCATGCAGGTCAACATGGCCGAGTCGATGGGCCTGACGGACCGGGACACCACTCTCGTCGTGGTCCCGCAGTTCCATGTGAACGCCTGGGGGCTGCCGCACGCCACCTTCATGACCGGTATCAACATGCTGATGCCGGACCGCTTCCTGCAGCCCGCCCCGCTCGCGGAGATGATCGAGCGGGAGAAGCCCACGCACGCCGCGGCCGTCCCCACCATCTGGCAGGGACTGCTGGCCGAGGTCACCGCCAACCCGCGCGACCTGACTTCGATGAAGCAGGTCACCATCGGCGGTTCGGCCTGTCCGCCCGCCCTGATGGAGGCGTACGACAAGCTCGGAGTCCGTGTCTGCCACGCCTGGGGCATGACCGAGACCTCGCCGCTGGGCACGATGGCGCACCCGCCGGCCGGCCTGAGCGCCGAGGAGGAGTGGCCCTACCGGATCACCCAGGGCCGTTTCCCGGCGGGCGTCGAGGCCCGGCTGATCGGCCCCGCCGGAGACCTCCTGCCCTGGGACGGGGAGTCCGCGGGCGAGCTGGAGGTGCGCGGCAACTGGATCGCTAGCTCCTACTACGGCGGCGCGTCCGGCGAATCCTTCCGGCCCGACGACAAGTTCAGCGCCGACGGCTGGCTCAAGACCGGCGATGTCGGCGTGATCAGCGCAGACGGTTTCCTCACCCTCACCGACCGCGCCAAGGACGTCATCAAGTCCGGCGGTGAGTGGATCTCCAGCGTGGACCTGGAGAACGCGCTGATGGCGCACCCCGAGGTCGCCGAGGCCGCCGTCGTCGCCGTTCCCGACGAGAAGTGGGGAGAGCGCCCGCTGGCCACGGTCGTCCTCAAGGAGGGCGCGAGCGTGAACTACACGGGTCTGCGCGAGTTCCTCTCCCGGACCGTCGCCAAGTGGCAGCTGCCGGAGCGCTGGACGTTCATCGAGGCAGTGCCGAAGACCAGTGTCGGCAAGTTCGACAAAAAGGTGATCCGCAAGCAGTACGCGGACGGCGCGCTGGACGTGACCAAGCTCGACTGACGACCGCGGGCGCCTAACCCCGGGTGAGCCATGGCCGCAGCAGCCTACTGACTGCGGGCATGGCCACGTAGGTCATCAGGGTGCTGAACACGACGGCGAAGGCGGCCGTCCGCAACACGAAGTGCAGATTGACCAGGTACGGCCCGAGCACCGCGTTGCCGATCAGTGAGATCGGGAAGATTGCCAGCCCCGAGCTGATCGCCATCTTCCACCGAGGCGGCGCGGGCCGGGTCGTACCCGGCTTGGCGAACCAGGTCTCCATGCCGTGCAGTTCCCGGCGGGCTATCTCCGTGTGGTGGTGGCCGAGGCAGTTGGCGAACCACTGCGCCCGCTCCGGGGAGTCCTGCCAGCGCTGGAACGCGGCCTGATTGCGGAAGCGGTGGACCAGGAACCACGGCCCGCCCTCCGTCGCCGGCCGGAAGAGTCCGTACCCGAGGTGGTCCGGGAAGCCCGCGGCGGTCTCCAGGATGCCGTGGGCCCAGGCCTCGAAGGTCTCCTCGTGGCCGGGCTCCACCTGCCGTGCGATGAGCAGGTTCACCTCCCCGTTGTCGGCGGGGACGGTGTGCTCGCTCGTGTTGATGATGGCCATCGGCCCAGGATTACTAGTTGGTGCCGATCTTGGCCAGGAGGTCCACGATGCGGCCCTGGACGTCCGCGGTGGTGGACCGTTCCGCGAGGAAGAGGACGCTCTCGCCGGAGGCGAGCCGCGGCAGTTCGGCCGGGTCGATACCGGTCGCGGTGTAGACGACCAGAGGGGTGCGGTTCAGCTGCCCGTTGGCGCGCAGCCAATCCACGATCCCGGCCCGCCGACGGCGCACCTGCATGAGGTCCATGACCACCAGGTTGGGCCGCATCCGCGTCGCCAGTTCCACGGCGTCGTTGTCGGCACTCGCCCGTGCGACCTGCATGCCGCGCCGTTCCAGGGCGGCGGTCAGCGCGGTCGCGATCTCGTCGTGCTCCTCGATCAGCAGCACCCGGGAGGGGTGCTGTTCGCTGTCACGCGGCGCCAGTGCCTTCAGCAGCACGGCAGGGTCGGCGCCGTACGCCGCCTCGCGCGTGGCATGCCCCAGCCCGGCCGTGACCAGTACGGGGACCTCAGCGGCCACCGCGGCCTGGCGCAGGGACTGCAGGGCCGTCCGGGTGATCGGCCCGGTCAGCGGGTCGACGAACAGCGCGGCGGGGAACGCGGCGATCTGCGCGTCCACCTCCTCGCGGGAGTGCACGATCACCGGCCGGTAGCCGCGGTCGCTCAGCGCCTGCTGCGTCTGCACATCGGGTGCGGGCCACACCAGGAGCCGGCGCGGGTTGTCCAGGGGCTCCGGCGGCAGCTCGTCGTCCATGGGACGCGGCACGGGTCGGTTGACGACCTCGACGGCGCCTCCCGGGCCGTCCAGCGGCTCGGGGCCCTCGTCGGCGCCGGCCTCGGGCGCCCCTATCGCGAAGGCACGGCCCTGCGGGGCGGGCTCGGCGAGCCGGCGACGGCGGCCGGACCCGGAAGCCGCACCGGACCCGGAAGCCGGGCCGGAGCCACCCGGGTCGACGGAAATGCCCTGGCCGAGGGTGCCGAGGGCGCGCACGCTGATCGGCTGCGCGGCCTGGCCCTCCGCAGGGGCGTCCTGCGGCCGACGCGCACCGGGGACCGCGACCTGGCCGGAGGCCTCGTCGTCCTCGGGAGCGGTGCGGGCCGCCGGAACCGGCCACGCCGGGGCGCCGGCGAGCGCGCGGCGCCGCCCGGTCGGGTTCTCTGCGGACTCATCGGGCTGCGCGGCGGCGGCAGCAATGGCGGCGGTGGCGGCCTCGGGCTCGGCGCCCGGGGCGCCCAGTACCCGGCGACCACGCCGCCCGCCCGGGGCGTCGACTTCGGAGTCGGCCGCGGCGGGAGCCGGTGTTGGGCCGGCGGGCAGCGCGAAGCCGCCCTCGGGTGCGATGGGCCGCGCGGGAGCGGGCGCCGGCCCGAGCCCGGTCGCGGGGACGGGGCCGCCGGGCTGGGCCGGACCGGCCGGGCCCAGTGCCCGGCGCCGCCCGGCGGGATGCTCGGTCACCGGAACCGGGGGCACAGCGGGAACGGGCGGGAGCGCGGGCATGGCGGTGCCCCGCGGGGGCACGGGCCGCCCGGGCCCGTCGGGCCCACCGGCGCCTTCGGCCTCATTGCTGCCGTCACCGGCCCGGCCGCGCCTGCGTCCGGTGCCGAGCCCCGCCGGATTCACCGGGGACTGTGCGAGTTCGGGCCCCGTCTCGGGAGCTTCGCCGGCCTCGCCCGCGCGCCGCCGCCCGGAAGGCAGCGCCAGCGCGCCACCCTGAGCGGCCTGAGCGGCCTGAGCGGCCTGAGCGGCCTGAGCGGCCTGAGCGGCCTGAGCCGGCTTGGGGCCGGTGTTCTCGTCGTCCAGGAAGGCGTCCACCCCGCGCCGGCCACGCCGGCCGCCGGAGACCTTGCCGGGAGCCGCGCCCCCGGCCGTGCCTGCGCCGTCCGTGCCCTCGCCGTCCGTGGCAGGACCGGCCGGGGGCTCTTCCGCCGGCTCCGGCAGGACCACCGTCCCGGCACCCGAGCCGAGCGGAAGCTCCAGCACGTACGCCCCGCCGGGCGCGCCCGGAACCTCCACCGTCTGCAGCACGCCGCCGTGGGCGGCCACGATCCCCCGCACGATCGGCTCGTGGACCGGGCTCCCGCCCTCGTACGGTCCGCGCACCTCGATCCGTACGACATCGCCGCGCTGCGCGGCGGCCACCACGATCGTCGAGTCGCTGTAGCCGCTGCCCTGGCGGGTCTTGCCGGTCGCGTCCACCCCGGCCACGTCCGCGACCAGGTGGGCGAGTGCGGTCGAGATCCGGTCCGCGTCCACCTCGGCCTCGATGGTCGGCGCGTGGACGGCGAACTGCGCGCGGCCCGGACCGATCAGCTCGACGGCTCCGTCGACGCCCGCCGTGACGACGGTGTTGATCAGGACCTTCTTCTTCGTGAGTCGGTCCCGGCCGGTGTCCAGACGCTGGTAGCCGAGGACGTTGTCCACCAGCGTGGTCATCCGTGAGTACCCGGCAGCCAGGTGGTGCAGCAGCTGGTTGGCCTCGGGCCACAGCTGTCCGGCGTCGTCGGCGGCCAGCGTCGCCAGCTCACCGCGCAACTCGTCCAGCGGCCCCCGCAGGGATTCGCCGAGGACGGCCATCAGCTGTGCGTGCCGCGCGGCGAGGGCGTCGTAGGGCCGCCGGTCGGTGAAGGTCATGACGGCGCCGACGAGCTGCTCCCCGTCGCGTACGGGCGAGGTGGTCAGGTCGACGGAGACCGGCTGCCCGGCCTTGTTCCACAGCACCTGCCCGCGGACGCGGTGCTTGCGCCCGCTGCGCAGGGTGTCGGCGAGCGGGGACTCTTCGAAGGGGAAGGGAGAGCCGTCGGCGCGCGAGTGCTGGATGAGGCCGTGCAGTTCGCGGTTACCGAGGTCGGTGGCGCGGTAGCCGAGGATCTGGGCGGCGGCCGGGTTCACCAGCACCACCCGTCCGTCGGTGTCGGTGCCTACGACGCCCTCGGCGGCGGCGCGCAGGATCATCTCGGTCTGCCGCTGCGACCGGGCCAGTTCGGCCTCGGTGTCCACGGTCTGCGAGAGGTCACGGACCACGAGCATCAGCAGCTCGTCACCCGTGTACGAGGGTTGCGGCTCGCGGTAGGCATCGCGTCCGTCGAGATGGGCGCTGGTGAGCTCGACGGGGAACTCGGAGCCGTCGGTACGGCGCGCGATCATCCGCTTGGGTTTCGTGCGGCTGCCGTCGTCCTCGCCGGGCCGGCGCATGGAGCCGGGGATCAGCTTGGAGTCGAACTCGGGCAGGAGGTCGAGCACGCCCCGGCCGACGAGCCCGGTTCCGGGGCTCTCCATGATTTCGAGCGCGATCGAATTGGCGTTGACGACCGTGCCGTTGGCGTTGACGAGCAACAGCGCGTCCGGAAGGGCATCGAGTATTGCTGCGAGGCGAGCAGCGCCTCGGGATGGCCTGCTGCTCACGACGAGCTTCCTCCCTGACCAACAACTACCGGCAAGTCACGGGAGGAGTCTAAGGCCACAGGCCCGCGATGGGGTGGCCGATGTGTGGTGGATACCGCCCATCCTGCGCATCCTCCCAGGTCAGGAACGCCCACTCGGAAGCAGAGGTTCCAACTCGTCCCAGCGGCGGATTTCGCATCCGTTGGTCCGCCGGAACGTGGCGTCCACCTTGTGGCCGTTCCAGGTTCCGGTGATCCGGGCGGTGGCGGGACCCCCGTACTGCATGGTGCAGATCTGCCGCTTGGAGACGGGGACGAAGGGGTCCTTCCCCTCCTGGGCGAACTGATCCAGCCGGGCGCAGGCCCCTTCCGCCTCCGGGTGGTCGCCGCCGGCGGGGCCGCATTCGAGCCGGTACTCCCGGTCCAACCGGCGGTTTCCGGTGTCTGCCATGGCGATGGTGAGGCGGTCGGGCGTCCCCAGCAGCCGGCCCAGCGGGAGCGGGGGCAACGGCCCGGCCACCGAGGCGGCCAGGGCGGAGGTGACGGCGAAGGCGGCGAGACGCAGCATGGGGCACTCCAGGTCGTCCGTACACGTCGTACGCCTGCCCAACGATTCGGGCGCGCTGACGTTGCGTGCCGCGGCTGCTTTAAGGCTTTGCCCTCCGGCCGTCCCGCCTTGTACCGTGGGAGCGGATTGGTGAGGGGCCCTGCGCCTGTGTCATCATCTGCACGCACCCTCGTACGCGGGGGTGTGCTGGAGGCGTCGCCTAGTCCGGTCTATGGCGCCGCACTGCTAATGCGGTTTGGGTCTTACCACCCATCGAGGGTTCAAATCCCTCCGCCTCCGCACCTCATCGAAGCCCCGGTCCTGACGGACCGGGGCTTCGATGCGTTCCGGGGCAATCCGGTCCGCTCCGCCCTTCGCGTGAACCCATCCGGATGATCTCCATCCGGCTCATTTCCGCAGGTCAGCAGCGGTTTGGGTAATGGATTTCGCGTCCCGGCGAGGTCCATGTATTGTTGTTCTCGCAAGGCCAACGGGGCGCAAAACCCCAGGAAGCCCAAGCACTCGTAGCTTAACGGATAGAGCATCTGACTACGGATCAGAAGGTTGCAGGTTCGAATCCTGCCGAGTGCACAGCAGGCCAGAGGCCCCGGACGAAAGTCCGGGGCCTCTGCCGTTTCCGGCCGTCCAGCAGCGAAGTACAGCAACCGCCTCAGCCGCTACCGCCGCCCATCGCTTCGGACAGCTTGCCGATTGCTTCCGCACCTCTTCCTGGCTCTCCTCGGCGTACACCTCCATCGTCATGGCGATCTGCGTGTGCCGCAGGATCCGCTGGGCCACCTTCGGGTGGACCTTGAGCGCGACCAGGAGCGAGCTGCACGTGTGCCGGTGTTCCGGAGCGGGATCACCCGGAGGCCGGCGGTTCGGGGCCGCAGCGCGAACATCCGGGTCGGGTTCCCCGGCTCGATCGGCGTCCCCTACTTCGCCGTGAACGCCAGGCCGTGACCGTCCTGCCACAGCTCGCCGGCGGCCACACGGTCCCCGATCTGCTGGGCCCGCCGCATCCGCAGCGCCTTGAGGCAGAGCGCCGGCAGCGGCAGGAAGTCGTCCGAGTCGCTCACCGGCATCGAAGTCGATCGACTTCCAGGTCAGGCACAGCACCTCACCACGCCGCAGCCGGAGGCGCAGCACGAGCATCCGCGCCGCGAAGAGGTGATCTCCCCGCGCGATCCCGTCCGCCAGGAACTGATCCGCTTCGAACACCGACCACGTCTTGATCCGCTTGCGGGCCGTCCGAATGCCGGGACCGAGTCGGGCCGGGCGCCGTTCCACCGGCGTCACGGACGGCGGGTGCGTGAGGCGAACGCACCAACGGGAACGGGCGGGCGGGGAGCAGCTGCTGCCGCGATGTGGCGGCGGCCGGTGTGGTCGCCCGCGTCGGTGCCGGTCTCGTCGTGGCTGATGGGCGCGTCGTTCAGCCGTCTTGCCGAAGCTCGGCCGCCCGTGCTTACGACCGGCCCAGCCTGGTCAGGCCGCCGGCCAAACCCGCGCCAACGACCTCGTGCCGCGATTCAGCCCCCCCACACGTCCTCGCCTCCCGGACCGACAGTGATCCCATCGATGCCACGCCCGGTCAGATGCCAGGACTCGAAGTGTGGGTCCGGGCCGATCCAGAGTCCGGCGCCATCGTGGAAGTCGATGACCAACACACCACGACCACTCACGTCGACTGTAGTGACGGACTGCCCGAACAACGCCAAGACGGGAGCAAGGCCCATCCCTGTCCCCGGGTCCAGTTCGTGCCATTCGCCAGCAGCGTCTCGGAACAGGAATGGCGTCTCCAGTACCAATTCGGCGTCCAACCGGTATCCCTCATCCGGGTCCAGCGCGCCGAAGCTCAGCCTCACCTGCTGATCGAATGCCGTGCGCTCCACTCGAGCGCCGACCAAAGCTGCCGGAACCTTCATGCCGCCTCGCCCACCTCCACAACCCACCGACCATGGAACCTTAGATCGTGGGTGCAGCGGCCAGGCGTGCACAGCAGGACAGAGGCCCCCAGGAGAAAATCTGGGGGCCTCTGTCGTACGTCCTGACGGCTCGCCGTCTCCTCCCTGATGGGGACGGGGTCCCCCGGGGGATGTCAGGGGTGGGATGGCTCTGGCGGGGGACGTGGACGAGGGGCCTGCCTCGGTACGGTTTGTGGAGATCGTTCGAAGCCGGAAATCCGGAGCTGGACAACGGGGGCACTCATGGGACTGTTCGGGAACGCGCACACCGTCGACCCCGTGTCGGCGCAGCGGGACTATGCACGGCTGCTGGGACAGGGGGAGCAGGTCCATGCCGCGTACCTGCTGATCCGGGACACGATCCTGTTCACCGACCGGCGGCTGGTGCTCGTCGACAAGCAGGGGCTCACGGGGAAGAAGGTGGAGTACCACTCCATCCCGTACCGGAGCATCACGCACTTCTCCGTCGAGACGGCCGGGCACTTCGATCTCGACGCCGAGCTCAAGATTTGGATATCCGGCAGCTCGGCGCCGATCGAGAAGACCTTCACCAAGGGCGTCGACATCTACGAGGTGCAGGCGATCCTGACCCAGTTCGTCGCCCGGTAGGCGGCCCGGCCCTCAGAGGACCCGGGGCAGGCCCGTCACCGACATCACCAGGGAGTAGAGGGAGGTGGTGGCGGTGATGAAGAGGCGGTTGTTCTTGGGGCCGCCGAAGGCGATGTTCGAGACCGGTTCGGGGATGCGGAGGCGGCCGATCAGGGTGCCGTCCGCGGCGTAGCACTGGACGCCGTTCTCCATGGCGGCCACCCACAGCCGCCCCTCGTCGTCGAAGCGGATGTTGTCGACCCCGGGACAGTTGGCGAAGACGCGGTCGGCGGTGAGGGTGCCGTCGTCGGAGACCTTGAAGGCGCGGATGTGGCCGGCCCGGGTGTCCGCGGCGTACAGCTCGCTCTCGTCGGGTGAGAAGACCAGGCCGTTGGGGCCGAGGAAGCCGTCGGCGGCGGTCCGAACCTCGCCGGTCGAGGGGTCGGCCCGGTAGAGGTTGCAGGCGCCGATCTCGCTGGGTGCGCGGTGGCCCTCGTAGTCGCTGGTGATGCCGAAGTCCGGGTCGGAGAACCAGATGGAGCCGTCCGAGCGGACGACCGCGTCGTTCGGGCTGTTGAACCGTTTGCCGTCGATGCGGTCGGCGATGACGGTCAGGCTGCCGTCGGGTTCGGTGCGGGTGACGCGCCGGTTGCCTTGTTCACAGGTGATCAGGCGGCCTTCGCGGTCCAGGGTGTTGCCATTGGAGTGGCCGGCCGGGGAGCGGAAGACGGAGACCGCGCCCGTCGCCTCGTCCCAGCGCAGCATCCGGTCGTTGGGGATGTCGCTCCACACCAGTTGCCGCCAGGCGGGCAGGTAGAGCGGTCCCTCCGCCCAGCGGCAGTCATCGTAGAGCCGGTCCAGCCGGGCGTCGCCGTTGGCGCAGCGGCCGGTCTGGAAGCGTTCGTTCAGAATCTCGTACAAGGTGAGGTCGGCTATGGCAGACATGATTCCCCCTGAAAGAGTCACGCCGAATTCGGTTCGGCCTGATGGTGAGATTGCAGGATCAGGTACTGTCTTCGCAAGGGTCGACAGGCCCATGAGAGGAAGATTGCGTGGACGACATCGACCGTGCGCTCGTCCAGCGCCTGCAGCAGGACGCCGGCCAGTCGTACGCCGCTCTCGGTACGGCAGTCGGGCTTTCGGCGGGGGCCACCCACGAGCGGGTACGGAAACTGCGCGAACGCGGGGTGATCCGGCGGACCACCGTCGACGTCGACCCGGCGGCCGTCGGCAGCGGAGTCCTGGCCTACGTGATGGTCGACTCCAACGCCTGGATGGGCGAGTCCGGTGCCGATTTCGCCGCGATCCCCGAGATCCAAGAGGCGCACATCATCGCGGGCAGTGCGTCTTTGCTGGTCAAGGTGCGTACGGCCTCGACCGAACAACTGCAGGACGTGCTGCGCCGCCTCTATGCCATCGACGGGGTCAGCGGTACGCACGCCACCGTCGTCCTGGACACCTTCTTCGAGCGACCTCTCCCGCTGTGACCTGGTGGTGCACCGGGATCCGGTGGAAGGACGGCCGCCCCGCCATCGGGTGGTACGGGGAGGGGCGCGGCGAGCGGGTGAGCGAGCTCGCGTACGGGCAGCGGATCGCCTTCGTGGCACGCGGGGAGCGGCACTGCCTCGGTGTGCGACGGGCCGGAAGACGGACCCCCTGCCCCACCGCGGACATCGTGCCGGGCCGTGCCGGGAACGCCCAGTGCCCCGAGTGCGCTCGCCTCGACCGGTCGTTCTCCGTGGCGGCCGACACCAACGCTGCCGATCCGCGCACCTACCGGGTCTACCTTGCCTGGTTCGGTCCCGGCATGGTCAAGGTCGGGATCACCGCCGAGGAGCGCGGTTCGGCCCGGCTGCTGGAGCAGGGGGCGGTGGCCTGGGCCTGGCTCGGGCGCGGTCCACTGATGGCCACCCGGCGCACCGAGGAATTGCTGCGGGCGGCGCTCGGGGTGCCCGACCGGATCGCGTACGCCCGTAAGCGCGGCGTACGGGCCCATGTGCCGGCTGCGCCCGAGCGGGCCCGCGAGGTCGCCGAACTGCACGCACGGGCGGCGGCGCTCCCCGGGTGGCCGGAGTCGCTGGAGCGGGTGGAGTGCGAAGTGGTCGACCACGCACGGGCGTTCGGGCTGGACACCCTGCCGAGCCTGCCCGGGCCGGCGCTGGTCCTCACCGAGATGGTGTCCGGCGGTTCTGTCGTGGGCCGGTTGGCGGGAGCGGCCGGGCCCGATCTGCACCTCGCGGACGGACTCGTGGTGGACACCCGGCTGTTGGCGGGCTGGGAGCTCACCGCTCCGGGGGACGAGGCCGTGACCTCGGTTCCGACGGCGCCGATCCCGTCCGCCTCCGCGGCTCCGGCCGAGCAGGACGGGCTGTTCTGACACCGGCGGACCGAGGCGTGGACCAGGACGCGGAGCGCGGCTCGGAGCGCGGCTCGGATCGTGGCGGCCAAGGTCAAAACTTGGATCCCTTTGGCCTTCCGGGGCCGATTCCGGTGGACATGCCGGGGCGCTCCGCCGAGGGTGGTCGACATGGACCTTCAGCCGGTACCGGCCTTTGAACCCCCTTATGTCATGGCTGTTTTCAGCAACATCCGCACCGACGACGACAGCGGATATCCCGAGACCCTCGCGCGGATGAAGGAGATCGTCGGGACGAACCCGGGATACCTCGGCTACGAGTCCGCGCGTACTCCCGGAGGTCTCGGCATCACCGTCGCCTACTTCCGCGACCACGAGTCCCTCACCGTGTGGCGCAAGGACCTGGAGCACCAGGCGGCCATGAAGCAGGGCCGATCCGACTGGTACGAGAGCTACACCCTGCACGTCGCGACCGTCGAGCGGAGCCACGGCTTTGTCCGCAACGGCTGAGGCGGTCCGCGCCTTCCGCGAGCGGCTCGGGCTGCCCGGACTGGTCGACATCCACACCCACTTCATGCCCGAGCGCGTCCTGGACAAGGTGTGGGACTACTTCGACGCGGTCGGCCCGCTGACCGGCGTCGAGTGGCCCATCACCTACCGGCACGAGGAGGAGCAGCGCGTCGCGCTCCTGCGGGAGTTCGGGGTCCGGGCCTTCACCGCCATGCTCTACCCGCACAAACCGGCGATGGCCGCCTGGCTCAACGCCTGGTCCGCAGACTTCGCCGCCCGCACCCCCGACTGCTTGCAGACCGCGACGTTCTTCCCGGAGGAGGGCGTGAGCGCGTACGTCCGCCAGGCCGTCGAGTCCGGGGCCCGAATCTTCAAGTCGCACCTCCAGGTCGGGGGCTACGACCCGAACGACGACCGGCTCGACCCCGTCTGGGGGCTGCTCGCCGAGGCACGCATCCCGATCGTGATCCACTGTGCGTCCGGCCCCGTCCCGGGCAAGCACACCGGGCCCGAGCCGATCGCCCGGCTACTGGCCCGCCACCCGAGGCTGCCGCTGGTCATTGCCCACATGGGCATGCCCGAGTACACCGATTTCCTCGACCTCGCCGATCGTTACGCCGAGGTGCGCCTGGACACCACCATGGCCTTCACCGACTTCTCCGAGCAAATGTACGGCTTCCCGTCCGGGGACCTCGGTCGTCTCGTGGACCTCGGTGACCGGATCCTCCTCGGCACCGACTTCCCGAACATCCCCTACCCCTACGAGCACCAGCTCGCCGCGCTCGAGCGGCTCGGCCTCGGTGACGACTGGCTGCGGGCGGTCTGCCACGACAACGGCGCCCGGCTGTTCCGCCTCGACGGCTGACGACCCAGCCCCAGCCCCGGTCCTTGTTCCGCCCCCGCCCCCGCCCCGGTGTCCGGCACCGGCGCCCCGCCTCTCTTTGCGGATGCTCTTTCTCAGGAAATTCACAGATTGGCACAAGGGCGCTCTCAGAGGCGCGGGACAGCGTGTCCGGTATGACTGCGACGACCACCTCCCATGCGTCCACGTCCACCCACCACCCCACGGCCCTGGTGCGGCCCGACGGCGGCCCCTGCCGGGTACTCGTCGTCGACGACGAGGCCTCACTCTCCGAGCTGCTGTCCATGGCCCTGCGCTACGAGGGTTGCGAGGTCCGCAGTGCCGGCGACGGGGCGGGCGCGGTGCGGGCGGCGCGGGAGTTCCGGCCCGACGTGGTCATCCTCGACGTCATGCTTCCCGATATGGACGGGCTGGCCGTCCTCGGGCGCCTGCGCCGGGAGATCCCCCAGGTTCCCGTGCTGTTCCTGACCGCCAAGGACTCGTTGGAGGACCGTATCGCGGGCCTCACGGCGGGCGGCGACGACTACGTCACCAAGCCCTTCAGCCTGGAGGAGGTCGTGGCCCGGCTGCGCGGCCTGGTCCGGCGCTCCGGCGCGGCGCAGGCCGCGCGCGGCGGTTCGGTGCTGGCCGTCGGCGATCTTCGGCTGGACGAGGACAGCCACGAGGTGGTGCGGGGCGGTCAGGAGATCCACCTGACCGCCACCGAGTTCGAGCTGCTGCGCTACTTGATGCGCAACCCCCGGCGCGTGCTGAGCAAGGCGCAGATCCTGGACCGGGTGTGGTCCTACGACTTCGGCGGCCAGGCCAATGTGGTCGAGCTCTACATCTCCTACCTGCGCAGGAAGCTGGAGAGCGGCCCCGGTCTGCCCCGGATGATCCACACGCGCCGCGGCGCCGGTTACCTGATCAAGCCGGGCGAGTAGTGGCACCGGGCAGGAACCGGCGACCACGTGGCCGCCGGCCCTGGTCGCTGCGCACCCGGCTCGTCGTCTCCGCGGTGGCACTGATCGCCGTGGTGGGCGCGGCCATCGGGACCGTCACCACGTTCGCCCTGCGCTCGTACCTGGTCACCGAACTCGACGATCAGCTGAAGACCTCCGTGAAGATGGCCGTCCGGGCGCCCGGCGGGAAGCCGGCCCGGGAGAACAGCGCAGGCTTCGTCGTGGCTCCCGGTAGCCCGCTGGACGCCGCCGGGGTCCGCCTGGATCCCGCCGGGACCGTCCTGGGGACCGCCCGCAACGCCCGTGGCGACGGATGGTCGGCCGACCCGCCTCCCCCGCTGACCGAGGAACAGGGCAAAGCCCTCGCCCAGGCCGCGCGGAAATCCGCGCAGGGCACGCCCGGGCCGGTGGATGCCGAGTTCCCGGGTCTCGGTAGCTACCGGGTGCTGGTCTCCCCCGAAGGGAGCCTGGCCCTCGCGTTCCCGCTGAGCAACGTCGATTCCACCGTGCGCACCCTGATCGGCGTAGAGCTCTGCGTCACGCTCGCCGGGCTGATCGCGGCCTCCCTCGCCGGGCAGGCGCTGGTCGGGGTCGCTCTGCGCCCGCTGCGCCGGGTGGCCGCCACCGCTACCCGGGTCTCCGAACTGCCCCTGCACAAGGGCGAGCCTGCCCTCCACGAGCGGGTACCGGACGCCGAGGCCGATCCCCGTACCGAAGTGGGTCAGGTCGGCGCGGCCCTCAACCGGATGCTGGGCCATGTCTCCTCCGCCCTCACCGCCCGCCAGGAGAGCGAGATGCGGGTCCGGCAGTTCGTCGCCGACGCCAGCCACGAGCTGCGCACCCCGCTGGCCTCCATCCGCGGCTACGCCGAACTGACCCGACGGGGGCGGGAGGAACCCGGCCCCGACACCCGGCACGCCCTGGGTCGGATCGAGTCCGAGGCCACCCGGATGACGGGCCTGGTCGAAGACCTGCTGTTGCTGGCCCGGCTCGACGCCGGCCGCCCGCTGCCCACCGGCGACTCCGACACCGACCTGGCCCCGCTCGTGATCGACGCCGTCAGTGACGCCCGGGCCGCGGGCCCCGAACATCACTGGCGCCTGAACCTGCCCGACGAGCCGGCACCGATCCGGGCCGACCCGGCACGGATGCAGCAGGTCCTGGTCAACCTGCTCGCCAATGCCCGTACCCACACCCCACCAGGGACCACCGTCACCGCGCACGTTTCACGTGAAACATCCGCCGTCCGGCTGCGGATCGAGGACGACGGGCCCGGAATCGCACCCGACCTGCTCCCCCACGTTTTCGAGCGCTTCGCCCGCGGTGACGCCTCCCGCTCCCGTGCGGCGGGTTCCACCGGGCTCGGGCTGGCCATCGTCCAAGCCGTGGTCACGGCGCACGGCGGGCGGGTCGGCGTACGGAGCGAGCCCGGGCGGACCTGCTTCGAGGTCCTGCTGCCGCACGCGGAAGCGGACCGTGCGGACTCACAGGCAGGGCACAGGCTCAGCACACAGCGGTGACAGGGCGCCCGGCGAATGTCGGACCATGCGAACCGACACACCTCCCGGGGCCCTTCCGGCACGGGCGCCCCTCGCGCCCGTGCCCGGCGAGCCCGTCCTCGACGTGGTGATCCCCGTCTTCAACGAGGAGAAGGACCTCGGCCCGTGCGTCCGCAGACTGCACGAGCACCTCAGTCGGACCTTCCCCTATCCCTTCCGGATCACGGTCGCCGACAACGCGAGCACCGACCGCACCCCTGAGGTCGCGCGGGGGCTCGCCGCAGCACTGGACGGCGTACGCAGCACCCGCCTGGAGGAGAAGGGCCGGGGCAGGGCCCTGCGCCAGGTGTGGTCCGGTTCCGACGCCCCCGTCCTCGCCTACATGGACGTGGACCTCTCCACCGATCTCAACGCCCTGCTGCCGCTGGTCGCACCGCTGATCTCCGGCCACTCCGACCTCGCCATCGGCACCCGTCTGGCCCGGTCCTCACGGGTGGTGCGCGGCGCGAAGCGGGAGTTCATTTCGCGCGCCTACAACCTCCTCCTGAGGTCCTCCCTGGCCGCCCGGTTCAGCGACGCGCAGTGCGGATTCAAGGCGATCCGGCGCGAGGTCGCCGAGCGGCTGCTGCCGCTGGTGGAGGATACGGGCTGGTTCTTCGACACCGAACTGCTCGTACTCGCCGAACGGGCCGGGCTGCGGATCCACGAGGTGCCGGTGGACTGGGTCGATGACCCCGACTCCACCGTCCACATCGTCCGGACCGCCACCGAGGACCTCAAGGGCGTCTGGCGCGTGGGCCGGGCACTGGCAGTCGGAGCGCTCCCGCTGGACCGGCTCGCCCGCCCCTTCGGCGACGATCCGCGCGACCGCGCCGCACTACCCGGAGTGGAGGGCGGCCTCGCCCGCCAACTGCTCGGCTTCTGTGCCGTCGGAGCGCTGTCCACCGTGCTCTACCTGCTCCTGTACTCCGCTTTCCGCGCCGGGACCGGCCCGCAGTTCGCCAACGGCGCCGCACTGCTGCTCTCCGCGCTCGCCAACACCGCCGCCAACCGCCGGCTCACCTTCGGGGTGCGCGGCCGGGACCGGGCCGTGCGCCACCAGGCCCAGGGCCTCGTGGTGTTCGGCATCGGGCTGGCCCTCACCAGCGGCTCCCTCGCCGCGCTCGGGGCGGCCTCCGCCGATCCCGCACACAGCACCGAACTGGCCGTATTGATCACTGCCAACCTCGCGGCCACCGTGCTGCGCTTCCTGCTCTTCCGCGCCTGGGTCTTTCCCGAGCGGCGCGACACTCCCGTGAAGGACGACATCCGATGACCACGGCAGCACCCTCGCTCTTCCCGGTCCCAGAAGCCCGCGCCGCTACCGGTCGCCGCGCTGCGGTCGACCGCCCCCGTTGGGAACTCCCTTCCCTCGCAGGACTACTGATCGCCACTGCCGTCCTGCTCCTGTGGGACCTCGGCTCCTCCGGCTACGCCAACTCCTTCTACTCCGCAGCCGTGCAGGCGGGCAGCGAGAGCTGGAAGGCCTTCTTCTTCGGCTCCTCCGACGCCGGCAACTCCATCACCGTTGACAAGCCCCCGGCGGCCCTGTGGCCGATGATGCTGTCCGTCCGGCTCTTCGGGCTCGGCTCCTGGCAGATCCTCGTACCGCAAGCCCTGATGGGCGTCGCGACCACCGGTGTGCTGTACGCCGCCGTGCGCCGCCAGTTCGGTCCCGGGGCCGGGCTGCTGAGCGGTGCCGCCTTCGCGCTGACGCCCGTTGCCGCGCTGATGTTCCGCTTCAACAACCCCGACGCGCTGCTGACCCTGCTGCTGACCGTCACCGTGTACTGCGTGCTGCGCGCCCTCGACGGAGCCCGCACCCAGTGGCTGGTCTGGGCCGGGGTGGCGGTCGGCTTCGCCTTCCTCACCAAGACCCTGCAGGCCTTCGTCATCCTGCCGCCGCTGGCCCTCCTGTACGCCGTCTGCGCGCCCACCCGGCTGCGCAAGCGGCTCGGCCAGTTGCTGCTGGCGGGGCTCGCGATGGTGGTGGCCGGCGGCTGGTGGGTCGCCGTCGTCGAACTGTGGCCGGCCTCCTCCCGCCCGTACATCGGCGGCTCGCAGAACAACTCCTTCCTGGAGCTGACCCTCGGCTACAACGGCCTCGGCCGGATCAACGGCAACGAGACCGGCAGCGTCGGCGGCGGCGGCCGGGGCGGCGCCGGTGGTGGCGGCGGTGGCGGAGGCTGGGGGGAGACCGGCATCGACCGGCTCTTCTCGGGCAACATCGGCGGGCAGATCGCCTGGCTGCTGCCGGCGGCCCTGATCCTGCTGGTGGCCGGTCTGGTGGTCACCTGGCGGGCCCGCCGGGCGACCGACTCCCTGGAGGGCATGGCCCGGGCGGCGTTCCTGGCCTGGGGCGGCTCGATGCTGATCACCGCGGTCGTCTTCAGCTACATGCAGGGCATCTTCCACGAGTACTACACCGTGGCGCTGGCGCCGTTCGTGGCGGCACTGATCGGCATGGGGGCCGCCGTGCTGTGGGAGGAGCGGAGCGGCAAGGCCGCCGCGATCACCCTGTCCGGCACGCTGGCCCTGACGGCGGTCTGGTCGTTCGTGCTGCTCGGCCGCGCCACCGGCTACCTGCCGTGGCTGCGCTGGGCGGTCCTGGTGGGCGGGTTGCTCGCCGCGGCCGCGCTGCCGTTCGCCGCGCAGGCGGGGCGCCGAGCCCTCCAGGCCGCGGCGGGACTGGGCTTGGCGGCGGTGCTGGCCGGGCCGTTCGCGTACTGCCTGACCACCGTGAGCACCGCGCACACCGGCTCGATCGTGACTGCCGGACCGGCGGTGGCGGGTGGCCGGGGCGGCCCCGGCGGGATGATGGGCGGCCCCGGTGGACCGGGTGGCACGGGTCGGTTCGGTGAGATGTTCCAGGGCGGCCCGGGCGGCCAGGGCGGGACGGCGAACGGCGGCCGACAGGGCGGCGGGCAGCAGGGTGCGATGCCCCAGGGCGGGATGCCCCAGGGCGGGACGGCCCCGGGCGCGATGCCCCCGGGCGGAATGCCGCAGGGCCTGGACGGTCGTGGTGGCGAGCGGTTCGGTGTCGGCGGCCAGGGTGGCCCGGGCGGCCTGCTGAACGGCGCCCGGGTGAGCGCGGAGGCCAAGAAGGCCCTCACCACCGACGCCGACGAGTACACCTGGGCGGCGGCCGCGATCGGTTCCCAGAACGCGGCGAGCTACCAGCTGGCCTCCGGGGTACCCGTCATGCCGATCGGCGGCTTCAACGGCAGCGACCCCTCGCCGACCCTGGAGCAGTTCCAGAAGTACGTGCGGGACGGGAAGGTCCACTGGTTCATCGGCCAGAGCACCGGCGCCGGCGGCGCCGAGGGCGGCATGCCCGGAGGTGGCGGGCGGGGCGGCGCAGGCGGCGGTCCGGGCGGTCCGGGCGGCGGCACCAGCACGGAGATCAAGACCTGGATCAAGGCCAACTTCAAGGAGACCACGGTCGGCGGAGCCACCTTCTACGACCTGACGGCCCCGACGACCTGATCCGACCCGATCGGCAGGACACCCCCTAGCATCAAGAGGGCGGATCGGGCATTCCGGACCGATCCGCCTGTCGTGAGGAGGGTGCCTGCATGGTGACCGCGGCCGATCCGGGCGAGACCCGGACCAGTGTGTGGCTGGCCGCCAGGCCTGCCGCACCCGCCCGACGCCGCAGCGACGCACCCTCCGGATTGGACCGCGACCGGATCACCGCCGCCACCGTGCGGCTGCTCGACGCCGACGGGCTGGCCCGGTTCTCGATGCGGCGGCTCGCCGCCGGGCTCGGGGTGACCGCGATGTCCCTGTACTGGTACGTGGACACCAAGCAGGACCTGCTCGAACTCGCCCTCGACCGCGCGTTCGGCGAGCTCAGGTCGCCGACCGCAGCCACGGAGGGTGCGGCGGCGGAGGGCGGCGGGACGGGCTGGCCGGGCCAGCTGCAGGCGCTGGCCCGCGGCTACCGGCGGGTGTTGGCGGACCACACGTGGGTGGCTCCGCTCACCGCCGCGTTCCCGAACATCGGCCCGCACGCGCGGGCCTTCGACGCCGCCCTCCAGCGGCTGTTGGACGCCACCGGCCTGGTGGACGCCGCACGGACCGGCGCCCACCTGGCCGTCTCGCAGTTCCTGCACGGATGCGGCGGGACGGTCCGGCGGGCGCCGGAGGGCGACTTCTGCCTCGCGCTCGACGTCCTGATCGCGGGCATCCAGGCCAAGGCCGCGACGGGTCGGGCACCGACGACTAGGCCTTGATGACGGCCTCGGCGGGGGCCGCCTCGTCGGAGGCCGCGGCCGGGGCGTGGGCCGCCGGCTTCGACTTCAGGGCGACCTCCTTGATGAACACCACCAGGACCAGGCCGAGCAGCGCGAACGGGGCGGCGTAGAGGAAGACGTCGCCGACGCCGTGCCCGTACGCGGACTCGATGACCTCGCGGAACGGCGCGGGCAGCTTGTCCAGGTCGGGGATCCCGCCCCCGGCGGTGCCGCCGTGGCCCAGGGCCGCGGCCTTCGGCCCGAGGGCCGTGAGGCCGTCCTGGACGTAGTGGGTGACCCGGTTGGCCATGACCGCGCCCAGCGCGGAGACGCCCACGGCGCCGCCGAGGGAGCGGAAGAAGGTGACGACCGAGCTGGCTGCGCCCAGGTCCTCGGGGGCTACCTGGTTCTGGGTGGCGAGGACGAGGTTCTGCATCATCATGCCGAGACCGAGGCCGGTCACCGCCATGTAGATCGCGATGTGCCAGTAGGGGGTGTCGTAGCGGAGGGTGCCGAGCAGACCCAGACCGGCCGTCAGCAGGACGCCGCCAGAGACGAGCCAGGCCTTCCACTTGCCGGTCTTGGTGATCACCTGACCGGAAAGGGTGGAGGAGACGAAGAGGCCGGCGATCATCGGAATCGTGAGGATTCCGGACATCGTCGGGGACTCACCGCGGGCCAACTGGAAGAACTGGCTGAAAAACACGGTCCCCGAGAACATCGCGATGCCCACGAACAGGGAGGCCGCCGAGGCCAGGCTGATGGTCTTGTTGCGGAACAGCCGCAGCGGGATGATCGGGTCGCTCGCGCGGGACTCGACGAGGAGGAAGAGCAGGCCGAGCGCGAGCGCACCGCCCGTCATCGCCCAGGTCTGCCAGGAGATCCACTCGTAGGAGTCACCGGCTTGCGTGACCCAGATCAGCAGCAGCGAGACGGCACCGCTGATCAGGAAGGCGCCCAGCCAGTCGACCTTGACGTCGCGGCGCACGACCGGGAGGTGCAGGGTGCGCTGGAGCACGATCAGCGCGATGATCGCGAACGGCACGCCGACGTAGAAGCACCAGCGCCAGCCCAGCCACTCGGTGTCGGTGATGACACCTCCCAGCAGGGGGCCGCCCACGGTGGCGACGGCGAAGACCGCGCCCAAGTAGCCGCTGTACCGGCCGCGCTCGCGCGGGGAGATCATCGCGGCCATCACGATCTGCGCCAGGGCGGACAGGCCGCCGACGCCGATGCCCTGGACCACGCGGCAGGCGATCAACGTGCCGGTGTTCTGGGACATGCCCGCGACCACGGAGCCGAGGACGTAGATCACGAGGGATATCTGGACCAGCAGCTTCTTGCTGAAGAGGTCGGACAGCTTGCCCCACAGCGGGGTGGCGGCCGTCATCGACAGCAGGGCGGCGGTGACCACCCAGGTGTACGAGGACTGGGTGCCGCCGAGGTCGCTGATGATCTGGGGGAGGGCGTTGGAGACGATCGTGGACGACAGGATCGCCACGAACATGCCGAGCATCAGCCCGGACAGCGCCTTCATGATCTGCGGGTGGGTCATGGTCACGGAGGTGTCCGTGGGTACGGGTGGGGTGTCGGTCGTCGTCTCCGACTGGGCCATGTCTTTCCTTACTTCTAGAAGCTCGATCGGAGTCGGGCCAGCAGGGTGTTGAGTACGTCGATGTCCTGGAGGGACCAGTCGTGGAGGACTCTTTCCAGCGAGGCCGTGCAGCGGGCGCCGATTTCGGCGAGGAGCGCCCGGCCGGCCGGGGTGAGCCGCAGGATCCGGCAGCGCCCATCGCCCGGATCGGTCTCCCGCTCGATCCAGCCGCGGTCGGCGATGTGCGTGACGTGCCGGCTGGTCACCGAAATGTCGACCCCCATGAACTCGGTGAGTCGGCTCAGCCGCATCTCCCCGTGCCGGTCGAGCAGGGTGAGGACGACGGCGGCGCCGGGCGGGCAGTCCGGGGGCAGGCTGCGGGCGAGCTCGCGCTTGACCGCGCCGATTGCGGTGAGCTGGCGGGCCAGCTCCGCGTACGGAGCGGTCGTAGCTGCCGGTGTGACCGGGCCTGCTTGAGCGGCCGGGCCCGCCGGTGTGACTGGGCCCGCAGGAGCAGGCGAAGCGGTCGGGGTGCTCTGCGAGGTCGGAGCGGTCTGCACGATCACCGGGTTCCCCCATCTTGTTGCTTGAGGCAACCATAGAAGCGCATGGTTGCTACAGGCAAATGAATCTGGGGAGTGGGGCGGTAAAGGAATCGGAAAACCGGCTAGGGTCCTGCTCCATGGCTGACAACCGCAACTCACAGGTCCCCGAGGGCAACTACGACCCCGCGGGCAGCACGCAGATGTTCAAGGCCTTCGTCGAGGAGGCCGCACCCGCCCGTCAGGCGGGTCCGGGAGCCCGTCAGCAGCGGCGCGCCGAGCAGCAGGCCGGATCCTCGAACTCGACCGCGAAGATCGGACTGATCGTCGCGCTCGTCCTCGTGATCGGCGCGGTCGCCTGGGTGGTCTTGCGCTGACGGCGCCCGGCGCGGGCCGGGGGAGCATGACTCAGTTCCAGGTCGCGGTGACCTTCTGGGTGTCCACGTGCATGCCCAGCGGCACCCGCCAGGACTCCACGCACACCGTGTAGGTCTGCGCCTTCGAGGCTCCGCCCGCCAGGGGTGCCGGCAGGGGCTGGTTCGTGGTGATCGTGGCCCAGTCGACGCCGAGGGCGCCGATGATGTGCGTCGCGAAGCTGACCGTGCCCGAACGGGCCGGGGTGGTTCCGGTGTTGGTGAAGGTCACGGTGACCCGCTCGCACCAGCGGTCGGCCGTGGCCGCCCTGACCGGCGCGGACAGCGTCAGCCGGGCCGGTGTGGACGGCGGCGGGGCCGGCGGTGTCGTCCCGGGCCTGTCGGGCGGGCCCGGCGGGGTGCCCGGCGAGGTCGGCGGGGTCGGCGGGGTCGCCGAACTCGGCACGGTGGGCGTTGTCGGCGTGCCGGGGGTGCCGGGCGACGGTGGGGTCCTGCCCGGCCCTGCGGAAGTGCCGGTGGGGCCTGCGGAGCCGCCGGGGCCGGTGGTCGTGGCTCCGCCCGCGGTGGGGCCGCCCGGGGTTCCGGATCCCGCGGTACCGGTCGACGTACTGGAGGTCGTGGCGGACTGTGCGGCTCCGCCCGCCACGTCCGGGCCGCCGAGCTGCTGGAACTCCACCTGACCCTGCGGTGCCACGTTCTCCCCCGCGCCCCGTTCGGGGCCCGGGGCCGCGGCGCCCACGGCGACATGGCCGTCCCGCGCCGGGCCGCCGCAGCCGGTGAGGCCGGCGGCGGCCGTGCAGCACAGGGCGAGCAGGGTGGTGGCGGCCGCTCGCGATCCCCTTCGCATCGCGCCAGTTTTCCTGACGCATCGTCAATTGGGAAGTGCGAGGCGCCGGGTCACTCCCCGATGAGGCCCACCCGCAGTTGCGCGAGGGTGCGGGTCAGTAGCCGGGAGACGTGCATCTGGGAGATGCCGACCTCCTCGCCGATCTGCGACTGCGTCATGTTCGCGAAGAAGCGCAGCATGATGATCTGCCGCTCCCGGGGCGGGAGTTTGGCGAGCAGCGGCTTCAGGGACTCGCGGTACTCGACACCCTCCAGCGCGGTGTCCTCGTAGCCGAGGCGGTCCGCGAGGGAGCCCTCGCCGCCCTCGTCCTCGGGGGAGGGCGAGTCGAGCGAGGAGGCGGTGTAGGCGTTGCCGACGGCGAGGCCGTCGACGACGTCCTCCTCCGAGACCCCGAGCACGGCGGCGAGTTCCGGCACGGTCGGCGAGCGGTCCAACTTCTGGGCGAGCTCGTCGCTGGCCTTGGTCAGCGCCAGGCGCAGTTCCTGGAGCCGGCGCGGGACGCGGACGGACCAGGAGGTGTCCCGGAAGAACCGCTTGATCTCGCCCACGACGGTCGGCATCGCGAACGTCGGGAACTCGACGCCGCGTTCGCAGTCGAAGCGGTCGATCGCCTTGATCAGGCCGATGGTGCCGACCTGGACGATGTCTTCCATCGGCTCGTTGCGGCTGCGGAATCGGGCGGCTGCGTAGCGCACGAGAGGCAGGTTCAGCTCGATCAGGGTGTCACGTACGTACGCCCGTTCGGGGCTGTCCGCATCCAGGCCGGCGAGCCGCTGGAAGAGGGAGCGGGAGAGGGTGCGGGTGTCGATGGCTTCCGAGCGGTCGGACGCTGCAGGTGCTGTGGGCGCTGGCGCGCTCTTGACGAGCGTGAGCACCTTGGAGCTGCCCTGGTCTACGGACATGCCACCCCCTTGAGGTCGCGGACGGTCGCGTACTGCGCGCCCGTCAGAGGAACGCAGCCTCCACCTGAATACCGGAGGCGGGGCTGCGGCAAACGCGGTTCACGCAGAATGTCACATGTCGGCAACGCGCTGTAGCGCCATGTCGACATATATCTCCAGCGACAGAGTGGAGAAGAAGGCGATCAGCCCGATATGTCGGGATACTTGCGAATGATCTACACTCGTTCCGGTTACGCTTCGATCCTGTTTGCGGATCTCAGTCGGGCGAAGCTCCGGGCGAGGAGTCGGGAGACGTGCATCTGGGAGACGCCGAGTTCCACGCTGATCTGTGACTGCGTCAGGTTGTTGTAGTACCGCAGGAGCAGGATCCGTTGCTCGCGTTCCGGCAGTTGTACGAGGAGGTGGCGGACGAGGTCCCGGTGCTCGACCCCGGCCAGCTCCGGGTCCTCGTAGCCGAGGCGGTCCAGCAGTCCGGGCATGCCGTCGCCCTCCTGGGCGGCTTCCAGGGAGGTCGCGTGGTAGCTGCGCCCGGCCTCGATGCAGGACAGCACCTCGTCCTCGGTGATGCGCAGCCGCTCGGCGATCTCGGCGGTGGTCGGGGTGCGGCCGTGGAGGGTCGTGAGGTCCTCGGTGGCGGCGTTGACCTGGACCCAGAGCTCGTGGAGGCGGCGCGGTACGTGGACGGTGCGGACGTTGTCGCGGAAGTACCGCTTGATCTCGCCCACGACGGTCGGCATCGCGAAGGTCGGGAACTGCACGCCCCGGTCCGGGTCGAACCGGTCGATGGCGTTGATCAGGCCGATGGTGCCGACCTGGACCACGTCCTCCATCGGCTCGTTGCGGCTGCGGAAGCGGGCGGCCGCGTACCGGACGAGCGGGAGGTTGGCCTCGATGAGGGCCCCGCGCACCCGGCTGTGCTCGCTGGTGCCCGGCTGTAGGCCCTTCAGCTGGCCGAAGAGGACCTGGGTGAGCGCCCGGGTGTCCGCGCCCCTGCTCGGCGGTCTCGGCGCGACCGGGGGCTCCTCGGGCGGCTCCTGGCGGGACTCCTGGCGGTGTCCCTGACGGTGTTCCCGCTGGGGCTCCGACTGGGGCGGCACCTGGGGGTCCTGCTGGGGTGGCACTTGAGGCGCAGTACTGGCCGGCACGGTCACGCCACCCCTTCAGTCATCTCATCCATCAAAAGCGGTCATAGCATCACAAGAGATGTGCACTATGTGCAAGCACCGTATATCGCCGTGTTGACGGCAAGTTGGGCATATCAGGGCAATACGCGCAGTGGTGGGTATGCAAAAGCCCCCCACCCGTCGGAGTGGGGGGCCGGAAGTCCGGGAACCGCTTCAGCGTACGGGTCAGCGCACCAGTTCGGTCATGAACTCGCCGATGCCGGAGGCGGCATCCGATATCCCCTGGAAGCCTATTTCCACGATCTCGGCCGCACGCTTCGGCTGGGTGATGATCACGAAGAGGGCGAACACGGTGAGGGCACCCGTGATGAGCTTCTTGGTGTCCACGTGCGGGCGGCCTCCCCAACCGGTCCGAGCAAGTCGGGTGATTCTAACCGGTCAAGATTGGACACTCACCTGTCCTTTAAGGACCAATGGCCCGGTACCCCGGGTCCTTTGCCGCGGAGCGTGCGCCTGCGACGGGCGCAGGATGGGTGTGAGCCCACCGGTTCTGGCAGGAAACCGGTGGGTGAGGGACAGGGCCTCACTGCGGGGTCCGGGCCGCGAGCTTCCCCCTGACCGCGGCCCGGACCGGCAGGTCCGTCCTCGTCGGGGGAAGCGGCTTGTCCCCCGACGCCGCTTCCCCCGTTCCACGTGTCGAAGGTCCCGACTCCGGTCGGGGCCTTCTTCGCGTTGCACCCGTGCGCCCCCGCGCCTGCGTGCGGGGCCGCAGGGGCGTACGGGGGCTCGGGCGCGTTCGGGGGCGTACAGGGGGCGCGCGAGAGGCGTACGGGGGTGGCTCCGGCCCCCGTGGCTACTCCAGGCCGCCGGCCAGGTCGGTGAGGGGCTGTACGGGCGCGATGACGGGGGCCAGGTGGTTGGGCAGCTCCATCAGCGCGTTGAGCTGGTTCGCCCCGGCGCTGAGCTGCGACCCGATCTCCTGGACCGACGTGGGCTGCGCCCCGGCCGGCATCCCCGGGGCGGCGGCCGGCAGGTCCGGGAGGGTGAGGGGGGAGACCGGGGCGGCCGAGGCTGCGGGTGCGGCGAGGCCCGCGGCGGCCCCCGCGAGGGCGATGGCGGCGAGCATGCGCTGGGTCTTGGTCATGCCGTGACAACGGCCGAAGGGGCGGGCGGTCACGCGGGTGTCCTCCGGAGAGGGGATCGGAATACGCCGAGAGCCCCGACCCTTGCGGGGCGGGGCTCTCGATCGAAGCGGTAGTGGAGGGATTTGAACCCCCGATGGGTTGCCCCATACTCGCTTTCGAGGCGAGCTCCTTCGGCCACTCGGACACACTACCGAGATGGATCCTAGCCTAAGGAACCCCATCCGCTGAAATCGGTAGGTCCGGGGGCGTCGCGGCCGGCGTGAGCAGGCCTTTTCCGGGCCCTCGGCTCCGGGCCCCGAGCTGCGGTCCTGCTCAGAGGTCGCGGAAGAAGTCCGTCAGCTGCCGCGCGCACTCGTCGGCCAGGACGCCCCGGACCACCTCGGGACGGTGGTTGAGCCTGCGGTCCCGTACGAGGTCCCACAGCGACCCGGCGGCGCCCGCCTTCTCGTCGTCCGCGCCGTAGACGACCCGGGCGACGCGCGACTGGACGAGCGCGCCCGCGCACATGACGCACGGCTCCAGGGTCACCACGAGGGTGCACCCCGGAAGACGCCACTCTCCGAGTTCGGCGGCCGCCCGGCGCAGTGCCACGACCTCGGCGTGCGCGGTGGGGTCGCCGGTCGCTTCGCGTTCGTTGTACCCGGTGGCGAGGATTTGCCCGTCCGGGCCCAGCACGACGGCGCCGACCGGCACATCGCCGGCCGGCACCGCCAGGGCGGCCTCCTGGAGCGCCAGGCGCATGGAGTCCCGCCACGGGTCCCGTACGGGATCGGGACCGTCGGTGTTCGCAGGGAGCACTAGCGGACGGCCTCCAGGACCTCGGTGGCGCCGAGGGAATCGGCGATCTCCGAGAGCGCGTCCCCGTCCAGGGTCATCAGTTGTTTGTTGGTCACCCCGAGATCATCCAGCAGTCGGGGGTCACCGAGCGGACCGGCTGGTACCGGTTCCGCACCGGTCCCACCCACCTCGTCCTCGTCGGCGTCATCGTCCGCGAACGCGGTGACGGCATCCTCCTCGCCGTCCTCGGTGCCGTCCAGGTCCAGGTCGTCGAGTTCGTCGTCCTCCTCGTCGCTGCCCAGCAGCTCTTTGGTCAGCATCGAGCCGTAGGAGCTGCGGGCGGCCGCGGAGGCGTTCGATACGAAGTACCGCGGGTCCTCCTCGCCGTCCACGCGGACGACGCCGAACCAGGCGTCCTCCTGCTCGATGAGGGCGACCACCGTGTCGTCGTCGACAGCGGCGGACCGGGCGAGATCGATCAGATCACTGAGGGACTCGACGTCGTCGAGTTCCATGTCGCTCGCTTCCCACCCGTCTTCGGTGCGCGCGAGCAGTGCGGCGAAATACACCGTGACTCTCCCACTGGTCTTAGGCGTGCCGGTTGGAGGTCCCCCCGGCCGGAGGTTGGGGCACAGCGGCCGTGCTGCTCGCCGTCCGTACCCCGCCCAATCGGCATCGTGGCAGAAACGGCGGCTTTGCGAGAGGTCTTCCGCGCTTGCGTCGCGCCGCGCCGTGCACCGGCGGGGGCTGTACGGGGTTGCGGCGCGGGGGCGGCGGGGTCGTGGGGAGGGGCGTGGGGCGGGTGGTGCGGCCCGGACGTGTCGCGGCGTGCCGGGGCCCGGATCACCAGCGGAAGGTGCGCATGCGCATCTGCTGGCGCATACGGGCCGCTCGGGCGCGGCGGGGCTGGACGCGATCGCGCAGCTCGCGCGCCTCCATCAGGTCGCGCAGGAACTGCGCGCGGCGTGCTCGGCGCTGCGCCGCGGTCTCCGGCACCTCGTCCTTCGGCTGCCTGTCGGGCATCGGCCACCACCTGGCTGGTCGGTCGTCCCCCCTGCACCCACCTTCCCCCGGACGGCTCGTTTGATGCCACCCCGCCGCAGGTCAGACGTCGTCCTTCAGCGTCGGGACCACCGCCACCGGGCCGTGCGCGTGGTGGAGCACCGCATGGGCCACCGAGCCGATCGCCAGCGACATGGCGGTGCGCCGCGGGTGGTGGCGGCCCACCACGACCAGTGCCGCCGCGCGGGAGGCGATGACCAGCCGGCCCGCCGGGTCCCCGGGCACCGCTGCCTGTTCGACGGGGACGTCGGGAAACCGCTCGCGCAGCGGCGCCAGCCGCTCCGTCTGGGACCGCAGCATCTCCCGTTCGGCCGGTACGCCGTCCCCCTCGTCGGCCAGCCCCTCGGGCGGGATCACGGTGAAGGGGGTGTCGATCACCAGGTTCGGCGAGGGCGGGATGGCGTACGCGGAGACCACCTGGACGGTGGTCCCCCGCACGGCGGCCTCGGTGAACGCGAAGGTCAGTACGTCCTCGGGCGTCTCGGCGGCGTGTAGCCCGAGCACCACCCGCCCGGCCGACTGCTCGGCGCCCGCGCCCGCGTCGGCGTCGCCGGTGGCGTCGCCGGCGGCCTCGGCCTCGGCGTCCGCGGCGCCGCGCTCCGCGTGCGGGACCACGACCACCGGGCACGCGGCCGTGCTGGCCACGGCCCGGCTGCTGGAGCCGAGCAGCAGGCTGGCGAAGCCGCCGTGGCCCCGGGATCCCATCACCAGCATCCGGGCCTGCGAGCCGATCACGCGCAGCGCCTCGGGCACGGAGCCCTCCAGGGCCTCGTACGCGACTCCCTCGGGCAGCCCGGGGCCGCCGGCGCCGAGCAGGGACCGGACCCAGTCGCGCACGGGGTCGGGGATCTCCTCCGGTTCGGAGGCGTCGTGCAGCGAGGCCCGGCGCCCGGCGTACAACTGGGCGTGATCGGGCAGTACATGGGCGACCAGCAGCCCGCAGTCGTGCCGGACGGCCTCCTTCCGCGCCCACTCCAGGGCCCGCAGGCTGTGGTCCGACCCGTCGACGGCCGCGATCACCGGTGTGTTGCTCATCCGTCCAGCCTGCTGGGCGTCCGCGCGGGTCGCATCCGCAGGGACGCGGCGGGCCCGGCCGTCGCTTCGGACGCGATGGAGCCGCGTCAGCGCGTAGCCTTTTGGGTGCAGGTCGCGTCGTGCGACCGTTTTTGCAGGTCGCAGGCTGAGTTTTGGAGGATGTTGTGCGTTTGCAGGTCGTCGATCACCCCTTGGTGGCGCACAAACTCACCACCCTGCGCGACAAGCGCACCGACTCCGCCACCTTCCGGCGGCTCGCCGACGAGCTGGTGACCCTGCTCGCCTACGAGGCCACCCGGGACGTGCGCACGGAGCGGGCCGACATCGAGACCCCGGTCGCCCCGACCACGGGCGTGAAGCTCTCGGCCCCCCGGCCGTTGATCGTCCCGATCCTGCGGGCGGGCCTTGGCATGCTCGACGGCATGGTGCGGCTGCTGCCGACCGCCGAGGTGGGCTTCATGGGCATGGTCCGCAACGAGGAGACCCTGGAGGCCTCCACGTACGCGACGCGCATGCCGGAGGACCTCTCGGGTCGCCAGGTCTACGTCGTCGACCCGATGCTCGCCACCGGCGGCACGCTGGTCGCGGCGATCCAGGAGCTGATCAAGCGCGGCGCCGACGACGTCACGGCCGTGGTGCTGCTGGCCGCGCCCGAGGGCGTCGAGATCATGGAGCGCGAGCTGGCGGGCACGCCGGTGACGGTGGTGACGGCCGCGGTGGACGAGCGGCTCAACGAGCACGGCTACATCGTGCCGGGCCTGGGCGACGCCGGCGACCGGATGTACGGCTCGGCGGAGTAGGACGGCTCGGCGGAGTAGGACGGCGCGGCGGTCCGGTACGTCGGACGTGCGGTCCGGTACGTCGGACGTGCGGTCCGGCGCGTCCGGACCGCCGCCGTCGGCGCGTCAGCAGTTCTTGGGCGCGGGCGCGGGGTTGGCCAGGAGGGCCAGCGCCTTGTCCGCGTCCTCCTTCGTACTCAGCTCCTTGAAGGCGTCGCCCAGGATCAGGTCGACGTCCGCGGTCTCCCGGGTGTCGGTCTGCTGGGTGGTGCCGGCGAGCTGCGTGCCGAGCACGGCGAAGACCGCCTTGTCGGTCGCGGGGGAGCCCAGCAGTATCCCCGTGCCGGGGACCTTCTTGTCGAAGTCGGCCGGGGCGTTGCCCACGTGGCCGATCACGAAGCCGCGTTTGGCCAGCTCGTCACCGACGGCCTTGGCCAGGCCCGCGCGCGGTGTCGCGTTGTAGACGTTGACCGTGATCTCCCCGGGCGGGGGGAGCACGACCGCCGGTTTGGCGGCGGCCGGGGCGGTGGAGGCGGCGCCGGGGCCGCCCTTGGCAGCGGCACCGGGAGGCGTCGTCGGGCAGTCCTTGGCACCCGCAGCCGTGTTCCGTTTGGGGCTGTCGCCCCGGAACACGTCGATGAGCTGCAGGGCCCCGTAGCCGACCAGGGCCAGCGCAAGGATCGAGCCGAGCACGGCGAGGACGATCCGGGTACGGCTCCGCTTACGACTCATACGGGGGTAGGCGGCTCCCGTGACGCGGTACTTTCCGCCCATGCCGGGGGGAGTGAGCATGCTCATGGGCGCAGCGTAGTGCGACCCGGTGTCGATGCCTACTAAATGATCTGCTGATAGGTCAATGGTGACCCGAAAGGCGCAATCCGGGAGAAGTCGTCAGTCCATCTCGAGGACGCGCGCGTGCAGCACCTGGCGCTGCTGGAGGGCGGCGCGCACGGCGCGGTGCAGCCCGTCCTCCAGGTAGAGGTCGCCCCGCCACTTCACGACGTGCGCGAACAGGTCGCCGTAGAAGGTGGAGTCCTCGGCGAGCAGCGTTTCGAGGTCCAGCTGGCCCTTGGTCGTCACGAGCTGGTCGAGCCGGACCGGGCGCGGCGCGACGTCCGCCCACTGCCGGGTGGTTTCCCTGCCGTGGTCCGGGTAGGGCCGTCCGCTTCCGATGCGCTTGAAGATCACACGGAAAGCCTACCGGGCCGGTGCGTGCGGGCGCAGCCTCGTGACGGCGGTGCAAAAGTGACGAACACTGCTATTTGGGGAGTGAATCATGAGCGAGAGCACCGACCCCGCCCCTCCGGCGGACCGGACGGACCCGGCGGGCCCGTCCGCGGAGATCGCCGCCGGGTACGCGTTCACCGGCCCCGCGCTCGACCTCGGGGCCCTCCTCTGGGACGGCGACTGCCTGCCCGACCGTCAGATCCGCATCCCCCTGGCGATGCTGAACCGGCACGGGCTGGTCGCCGGAGCCACCGGAACCGGCAAGACCAAGACGCTCCAGCTCATCGCCGAACAGCTCTCGGCGGGCGGCGTCCCCGTCTTCCTCGCGGACATCAAGGGCGACCTCTCGGGGATCTCGGCGCCCGGGACGGCGGGCGAGCGGATCGACGAACGGGCCCGGGACGTGGCCCAGTCGTGGGAGCCCACCGGATACCCCTGCGCGTTCTACTCGCTGGGCGGGATCGGCCCGGGGGTGCCGCTGCGGTCCACGGTCACCGGCTTCGGCCCGGTGCTGATGTCGAAGGTGCTCCAGCTCAACCAGACCCAGGAGCAGTCCCTCGGCCTGATCTTCCATTACGCCGACACCAAGGGCCTGGAGCTGATCGACCTCAAGGACCTGCGCGCGGTCGTCGCCTTCCTCGTCTCCGACCAGGGCAAACCCGAACTCAAGGGGATCGGTGGCCTGTCCACGGTGACGGCAGGGGTGATCCTGCGGGCGCTCACCGCCTTCGAGCAGCAGGGCGCGTCGGAGTTCTTCGGCGAGCCCGAGTTCGACACCAGCGAGTTCCTGCGGACGGCCGCCGACGGGCGCGGACTGGTCTCCGTACTGGAACTCCCGGCGGCCCAGGACAAGCCGCAGCTCTTTTCCACCTTCCTGATGTGGCTGCTCGCCGACCTCTACGACGACCTGCCGGAGGTCGGCGACCTGGAGAAGCCCAAACTCGTCTTCTTCTTCGACGAGGCGCACCTGCTCTTCAACGGGGCTTCGAAGGCCTTCCTCGCGGCCATCACCCAGACGGTCCGGCTCATCCGCTCCAAGGGCGTCGGCGTCTTCTTCGTCACCCAGACCCCCAAGGACGTGCCGTCGGACGTCCTCGCCCAGCTCGGCAACCGGGTGCAGCACGCGCTGCGCGCCTTCACCCCCGACGACGCCAAGGCGCTGAAGGCGACCGTGAAGACCTTCCCCCGCTCCGCGTACGACCTGGAGGAACTGCTCACCGGGCTGGGGACCGGCGAGGCGGTCGTCACCGTGCTCAGCGAGAACGGCGCCCCCACCCCGGTCGCGGCGACCCGGCTGCGGGCCCCGCAGTCGCTGATGGGGCCGATCGCGGCGGCGGACCTGGAGCAGGCCGTGAAGTCCTCCTTGCTCTGGTCGCGCTACGCGGAGCCGGTCGACCGCGAGTCGGCGTACGAGAAGATCAGCGCCGAACAGGCCGCCGCGGAGGCGCGGGCGGAGGCCGCCGCGGCCGCCGCCGAGGCCGAGAAGCAGGACGAGGAGGCGCAGGAAGCGGCCGCGCGGGCCGCGCGCAGCGCCCCGAAGCCGGATCCCTCGCTGGCCGAGCAGGTGGTGGGGAGCGGGCTGTTCCGCTCGCTGGCCCGGTCGATCGGGACACAGTTGGGCCGGGAGATCTCGCGCTCTATCTTCGGGACGGCGCGCAGGCGCCGGTGACGCGGTGACAGACTCGGTGCATGCGGACCGAACTCACCGACACCACGTCCAGCAAGGTCAACCGGGCGCTGCTCGAAGCCCGCCGGGCGATAGGCAGCCCGACCATGGGGCTGGTGCTGACCCTCCTCCTCGCCACCGACGAGGAGAACGCCTACGACGCCGTGCGCGCGGCCTCCGAGGCCTCGCGCGAACATCCCTGCCGCATCATCGCGGTGATCAGGCGGTCCTCGCGCGGCCCGCACAAGCTCCGTGCGAACCGGGTCGACGCCGAACTGCGGGTCGGTTCCGACGCCGGGACCGGCGAGATCGTGCTGCTGCGCCTGCACGGGGCGTTGACCGAGCACGCCGGCTCGGTCGTCCTCCCGCTGCTCCTGCCGGATGCACCCGTGGTGGCTTGGTGGCCGGCCGACGCGCCCACCGACCTGGCGCGGGATCCGCTGGGCGCGCTCGCACAGCGCCGGATCACGGACGCGGCCGCCGCCTTCGACCCGGTCGGCGTGCTCGACGAGCGGGCCGCCGGCTACCAGCCCGGCGACACCGACCTGGCCTGGACCCGCCTCACGCCGTGGCGCTCGCTGCTGGCCGCGGCCCTGGACCAGAAGCCGCTGCCGGTGACCGGCGCGGCGGTGGAGAGCGAGCCCGACAACGCGAGCGCGGAGCTGCTGGCGCGCTGGTTGGAGGACCGGCTGGGGGTGCCGGTGGCGCGGGTGGCGACCGAGGGTCCGGTGATCACCGGGGTCAGCCTGCAGACCGCGGGCGGGGAGATTCGGGTGGACCGGCCCGCGGGCGTGTTGGCCACCTTGAGCCTGCCGGAGAGCCCCGACCGGAGGGTGGCACTGAAGATCCGCAGCGGCGCCGAACTGATCGCGGAGGAACTGCGCCGCCTCGACGCGGACGTGGTCTACGGCTCCGCGCTGCGGCGGCGGCCGCTCCAGACGGGGCTCTCCGCGTAGTGGTTGTCGTAGGTCGCCGAGCTGTCCTTGATGTCCTGCACGGTGGCCTCGCCCGCGTTGACCCGGCCGAGGAGCCGGTAGTAGTCGAAGCGGCCCATGCCGGGGGTGAAGCCGACGAAGACGGCGGCGGTGTGGCCGGCGGCGGGGGCGAAGGCGTGCTTCACGCCCGGCGGGACCGCGATGAAGTCGCCGGCGCCCAGGGTGTGGATCTCGTCGTCGACGAGGATGTCGAGCCGGCCGGCGGTGACGTGGAAGAACTCGGTGGCCTTGGTGTGGAAGTGCACCGGGGCACCCGCCGCTCCCTCGTCGAAGGTGGCGGTGTTGCAGGTGAGTTCAGCGGTGTCGGTGAGCAGGGTGATGAGGCTGCCGGGGGCATCCTGGATGGCTTCGGCGGTGGCGGCGCGGGTCGCGATCTCTGTCATGTCCACCAATCTACGATCTTGAGCGACCGGAATCAGGGGTCAATCAACGGCCTGTGCGGCCGGTCAATTCGGTGGCCCGGGATCAGGAGCCGCCCGCGGCCCCGGTGGCCCTCGCGGCCTTCGTAGCCTTTGCGGCCTTCGTGGCCTTTGCGGAGGCCTTCATCTCCTGCTTGTGCGCCCGCACCTTGGCCAGGGACTCCGGTCCCGTGATGTCGGCTGCGGAACGGTAGACGTTCGCCTGGCCGTAGCCGCCCGCGGCCTCCCGCCAGCCCGTCGGACGCACGCCGAACCGCTTGCCCAGCAGGGCGAGGAAGATCTGCGCCTTCTGCTCCCCGAAGCCCGGCAGCGCCTTGAGGCGTTTCAGCAGCTCCTGACCCGTCGCGGCGTCGGCCCAGACCGCCTCGGCGTTCCCGTCGTAGTGCTCGACGAGGTACGCGCACAACTGCTGGACGCGCGTCGCCATCGATCCCGGATACCGGTGGACGGCGGGCTTCTCGGAGAGCAGGGCCGCGAAGGCCTCCGGGTCGTACGCGGCGATGGCGTGCGCGTCGAGATCGTCGCCGCCCAGCCGCTGGGCGATCGTCCAGGGCCCCGAGAACGCCCACTCCATCGGCACCTGCTGGTCCAGCAGCATTCCGACGAGTGCGGCGAGCGGGCTCCGGCCGAGCAGCGCGTCGGCCTCCGGCTGCTGTGCCAGCCGGATGGTGATGTCCTTGTCCATGGCTCCAGCGTCCCGCCTGGGCGCGCTCCCCGCGCGGTCGCCGCACCGCGCGCCTAGCGTGAGTACGACCGTCTACGACGACGACAGGTACGAGACGAGGAGTCGATCGATCATGTCCGAGTTCTCCGAAGGCGCTCCGTGCTGGGTGGACGCGATGTTCGCCGACGTGGAGGGGGCCAAGACTTTCTACGCGGACGTGCTGGGCTGGACCTTCGGCGAGGCCAGCAGCGAGTACGGCAACTACACGCAGGCCTACTCCGACGGCAAGGCCGTCGCGGCCGTGGTCCCGCCGATGCCGGGGGCCGACGCACCCTCCCAGTGGTGTCTGTACTTCGCTTCGCCCGACGCGGCGGCCACCGCCGAGAAGGTGAGGACCAATGGCGGCGAGGTGCTGATGGGCCCGATGCAGGTGGGCGCCTTCGGCACGATGCTGATCGCGAAGGAGCCGAGCGGTGCGGTCTTCGGCGTCTGGCAGCCGGGCGAGCACAAGGGCTTCGAGAAGATGGGCGAGTCGGGATCGTACGCGTGGGCGGAGGTCTTCACCCGGGACCCGGCCAAGGCGGACGCCTTCCTGCCGAAGGTCTTCCCCTACGGCGCTCAGCAGATGGATCCGGGCGAGGACCCCGAGATGGCTGGCATGGACTTCAAGGTCTTCAGCGTCGAAGGCGCCGGGAACCCGGTGCTGGGCCGGATGAAGATGGACGACGACTTCCCGCCGGAAGTGCCGCCTTACATCCAGGTCTACTTCGGGGTGCCGGACTGCGACGAGGCGGTGTCGAAGACCCAGAAGCACGGCGGGAAGCTGCACTTCGGCCCGATGGACAGCCCGTTCGGCCGGTTCGCGGCGGTCACGGACCCGCAGGGCGCCGCTTTCGCCGTGATCGACATGTCGACAACAGTGGGTGAGATGCCGAGCTTCGGCTGAGCGACGTCCCCGCCGTGTCGCCGGACCCGGCGACACGGCAGACTGCCCCCGGCACACGGGTTCGAGCTACACGGGGGCGGATTTCCATGAGACGCGCGACGATGCTCGCTGCTGCGGGATGCGGACTGGCCATCCTCGCGACGGCCGCGTGCACCCTGCCGTCCGCGCCGGCGCTCTCGCCGCCCGCGGTCCCGGCGCAGCCCGCACCGGTGCCCGTGACGTCGGCGCCACCGGCACCGGCACCATCCCCGACGGTGTCCCAGCCGCCGCGGGCGTCCGGGCCGTCCGGGCCCGCGCAGCCGGTCGGGGACGCGAAGGTCACGGCCGCCGACGGAGCCCTGCTGGAGGCCGCCCGCGCGGGCTCGGACGCCCGTGTTCCGGACGACGGATCCGTCATCGTGATCCACCGCGAACCGGCCGGCGACGCGGGCGAGCTCGCCTGGATGCCCGACGACGGGAACTACTGCCTGGCCGTGGTGCGCGATGCCCGCGCGAGCACCACCTGCAACCCCTTGCCGAAGTCCTGGGCGCGGATCGGGATCCGGCTGGTGACCGAGGGCGTCACGTACCACGCGGGGCCCACGGTCTACTTCGCCGTCGTGGACGGCGGCCACGCCCCGTACGCGTACGTCGGACGCGGGCCGCAGAGCCCCGGCACGGGCCCGGTCCGCGACGCCACGGCCGTCTTCGCCTCGGGCCGGACGCTGAGCCTGCTCACGTACGAACGCCCCACCCGCCAGCTCTCGCCGGGCGACCGGGAGATCTGCAGCGCGGACAACGCCGTTTGCTTCCCCGCCCTCGACGTCTACGTCCCCGGCAGCCCCTGAGCGCGGGCGAGACTTTTTCGCGCGGCCTGTCACATCGGTGCGGCGGGGCGGGTCAGTGGAGTGAAGCAGGCGGGGAACAGACCGGAGCGAGTCCGCACCGGCGCCCGCCCGAGGGGAGCTCGGATGTCCACCACTGCTGTTGTCTTCGCCCTGGTCGGCGCGTTCATGGTCGGATTCTCGGCGGCTTCGATGTTCTTCGAGGCGAAGTGGGTCGTGGAGCCGCTGGTCGAGTACGGGGTTCCGCGCTCGTGGTGGACCCGGCTCGCCACCGCGAAGGCGGCCGGCGCGGCGGGCCTGGCGGTGGGCGTCTTCGTCCCCGCGATCGGCATCGCGGCGGCGATCGGGGTCGCCCTGTACTTCGCGGGCGCCGTGATCACGGTGCTGCGGGCGAAGTCCTACGCCCACGTTGCCTTCCCGGTGATCTACGCGGCCCCGGCGGTCGTGGCCCTGGCCCTCGGCTTCACGGGCTGAACGGGAGCGGGGGAGGGCGGCCCACGGACTCCTCCTACGGGGTCACGTGGGGCAGGTCGGCGGCGCGGACGCGGTGCAGCGGCCCGGCCGCGCGCAGCACCACGTCCAGGACGGCCTCGGGCCGGGCGGCGTAACTGTTGGAGAACCACGGCATGTTGGCCTCGACCACGGCGTACCGGCCCGTCGCTCCGACGAGGCCGACGTCGACGGTGACGGCGCTGGGCAGCCCGGTGCCGGTCGCGGCGAGCAGCGCGGCCGCGAAGCCGCGTACGTCCGCCCCGCGCGCGTCCTCGTCGAGGGGAGCGGGGTCCAGGTGCCCATGGACGGCGTACCGGCTCCCGGCGACGACCTCCCCGTCGAGCAGGAACAGCCGGTACTCGGCGGCGAAGTCCACCACCTCCGAGACCAGCACGGGGGTGGCGGCGGGCAGGGACCGGGGCAGCGGCGAGCCGGGCCCGTACACGGCGGGCGGGAAGGACTTCTCGCGCGGCGGCTTCACGAACGCCGGCCGCCCGGATCCGGTCAGCTCCCGCGCCGCCCGGCCCAGGGTGGTCAGCTCGATCCGGCGGCCCGTGAACCGCTCGGGCAGCCGCGTGAGCCAGTCGTCGGGCGGCTCCAGCAGCCCCAGCCCGAGCGCGCCGGCCACCCGCGCGGCGGCGTGCGGACCACCGCACCAGTGCACGGCCCGGCCGGCCAGTTCGCCGAAGCCGGGGCCGAGGGCCCGCACGGCCATCCCCCGGCGCGCGGCTGCCTCGGCGAGCAGCCCGGCCGTGGCGGTCGGCCGAGCCGGTATCAGAAACACCTCGTCCGTCATCCGGCCATTGTGCGGCGACCGGCGGTCCGGCCCCTGAACTACGCCCTGCGCCGGGTGGCCGTCGGAGCCGGGAGCGCCTAGCACCCGGCCCGGACCGGCGCGCTCCTGCTCAACCCGTGGAAGTACGAGGGCCGATCTGCGGGCGGTTGCGTGAGTCCTCGTGAGATCGACTTCGCGGAACATCTGCGCCGGGACGCGGGGTTCCGTGGAAGACCTGGCTGGTGTGCCAAGAGCGGTGGTGCGCCGCCACCGGGCGGACGCCCGGCTGCGGACCGATGAGGGGGCGGCCGGCGAGGGCTATGACGTGCTCGCGGGCCGCGGGGCTGTGCCCGACGAAGCGCTGCGAGACGAGGATGCGGTGGCCGTCACCCACACCGAGGACGCCCTTGTCGAAGAGTTTGTGGTGCAGTGAGCACAGGCACAGGCCGTTGTCGACGTCGTCCGGGCCGCCGAACGCCCACCAGCGCACGTGTGCGGCCTCCAGCCCGACCGGAACCGCGCCGATCCGGCCGTCGTAACCGCAGAAGGCGCACTGGTACTCGTAGGCCGTCAGCACCAGCTCCCGCATCCGCCGGTCCCTCGACCGGCGCGCTGGCGACGGCCGCCCGGTCTCCGCCGGCTCCAGCTCCAGTCCCGTCGCTTCGCACAGCTCGCCGTGCAGGGAGGGCGGGAAGTGCAGGTCCAGCAGTACGCGCGCCATCCGGCCCAGCAGCGACGGCTCCCGCCGCAGCGCCGTCCGCAGCTCCGGCGCCAGCCGCCCCGCGGCCCCCGTCGCCCGCAGCTCGCGCACCGCGCTGCCAGGACTGCCGAGTCCGTCTCGGGTGCGCACTTCCCAGACCCCGTCGCTGGTCAGATGGTGGAAGGGGTAGGCGGGCGTCGTCTTGTTGGGCGGACCGTACTCGGCCAGCAGCCGCTGTAGCTCCTCTTCCACGGCGCTGTAGATCAGCTCGCCGTCCGCGTCCTGCTGGAACCGGCCGAGGGCGTAGAGGAAGAGCAGCGGCTTGTGCGGAGCGCGAGCCCCGCCCTTGGTCCACTGCCGCAGTGTCGCGGTCCGCTCCAGCCAGTCCATGAGCGGTGATCGTAGTTGCGCCGAACTGAACGCCGGCCGGGGCCCGTCACGGGCATGTGTCTGGCCCGTCCGAGGGCGCCGTAAGGACTCGTAGGTAAAGGTCCGAAGTAAACGCAACCACGAACCATGGTGTGCCGCTTGGTCGGCGCCCAGGGGCCAGCGTGGTCGGGAATCGAACCCGCGCATTCCGTGGCGATCAAGGAGGGCGGCAAGCGGCCCTTGGTGAGCGCTGTTTACCGCCCCGACTTGCGCGAAGTGCACGTGCTGGGACTCGGGCCCAAGAAGCTCGCGCCAGCCTGATGAACCTTTGCCTGGAGGACGTCGGGTGGCGCCACCCTTGAGCGTGTGACGAGGGTCACATGCAACGGGGTGAGGCGCGCGGACACTATCCAGTGTGGACCACCAACTGTTCGCGGAAATCTACGACGCACACGCCCGGTCGGTCTACGCGTACGCCGCCCGCATGACCGGCGATCGCGCGGAGGCCGAGGACATCGTCTCCCTCACTTTTCTCGAGGCGTGGCGGTTACGTGAAGCGCTTGAAGGCGTCACGAGCCATCGGGCATGGCTTTTCGGAATCGCCACCAACGTCCTGCGGAACACCCGCCGGGCTGCGCGTCGTCACGGCGATGCGATAGCCCGTCTTCCGCCACCCGATACCGTCCCCGACTTGGCGGAGGCTGTCGTGTCCCGCATCGCAGACGCGGCCGAGGCCGCTGCCGCCCTTGCCGTCCTGAGCCGACTACGGCGTACGGATCGCGAGGCCCTCCTTCTATCCGTCTGGTCCGGCCTCAGTCACGACGAAGTTGCACAGGCGTGTGGCGTGCCCGTCGGTACCGTGCGTTCCCGGCTCTCCCGTGCCCGTGCCCGTGCCCGTCTACGCAAACTCACTGCCGCCTATCTCGAGGCCGCTCCGGCTTCCAGGTGCGCCCCCGCGTCTTCAGTCGCACGGAAGGGGAATCTGTGAACTCCCCCGACAACACACGACTCGATCCGTTCGAGCGCGCGGAGATCATCCGGAGCCTTCCCGGCCTCTCCGAAACCGAGCTGCCGTTCCACGGACATCACCGGATCAAGGAGCACCTGATGCGCGAAACAGCTGGGAACGGGCACGTCGCCAGCGCGAGGTCCCGACGCCCCCGGACCTTGGTCCTAGTGCTGGGTGCCGCGACGTGTGCCGTTGCCGTCGCCGTTGCCGTCGCCTTCGGTGTAGACGGTTCAGAGAAGCGCCCAACCGTTGCTCGGACGGAGCCGGCGGCCGTACAGCTTCTGGATCGCGTGGCTCTGGCGGCGCAGGCGGCACCCGCTCCAACCGTCCGGGACGGTCAGTTTCTGTACACGAAGACCAGGGGGCACTCCACGTCTCTGTCCGAGACCAAGAACGGAGGAATGGAGGCAGCCCGAACGGACGAATCTGCTGAGCACTGGGTGTCTGTGGACGGGGCGGTCGGCACGCTCACCCGTAACGCGAGGGGCACCACGACGGATCCGGTGCGAGGCAAGGACAAGGCCAGCATCAACGGCCCTACCTATCGCTTCCTTGAGACCCTTCCGACTGACCCTGATCGTCTGTTGGAGGTGATCTACGCGGACACCCGCCTCAACCACGGGGCCGACTCCGAATCCACCACCGGCCCAGATCAGGAAGCATTCGTAGCGATCGGTGACCTGCTGCGGACCGTGGAGGCTCCGCCTGCCGTGAGTGCTGCTCTCTATCGTGCTGCCGCCCGGATCCCCGGCGTTGTGCTGGTTCCCGAGGCGACGGATGCTGCCGGGCGGACGGGTGTTGCGGTTGCCCGCGTTCACAACGGGGAGCGAACCGAATGGATCTTCGACAAGGAAGGCCTGCGCCTGTTGGGCGAGCGGACCGTGCTCCTCAAGGACAGCGCATGGGGGAAGGCGGGAACGCCGGTGACATCCGTGGCCATCGTCGACCGGGGCGTTACGGACGTGGCGGGGCGGGCGCCGGGGCACTAGCGGGCATGTTCGGGCCAAATGAATCGAAAATATGGCCGACTTGCCGCGGAGCGTACTGAAGGTCGAGACCGACGCCTGTACCGACCGCCCGTCGGCGTGGCGCACGGTCCGGCGGCCGGGAGCCGGGGAGGAAGTCGAGGCGCATGTTCGTGGCACCGACGAGGCGGCCGTGAAGGCCGCGTTCGCTGACGCCTGCGCACAGGCTGTGGACCGCGCCCAGCACCCGGGGAAGTACGGGGACACCGACGACTGGTGACGACGGACGCCTTCGTCGGGACGGTACACCGGGTCGTCTTGGAAGGCGCCAGTGGGAACTCCGCTGGCGCCCTGCGCCATGCGCAGACCGGCGCCGCGCCCCTACAGCTGGTCCTTCCAGTTGCGGATGGCCTGGTCGAGCTTGGCGCGAAGCCGGTCAGCGGCCGTCGTCCCTGGAAGCAACCGGGGGTATGCCTCGCTGTCCCTTCTGGCGATCAGAGCGCCGAGTGGTGGAGCTCTGCGATGGGAAGACCAGCGAGCACTTCTTGCCGCCCATCTCCTTTGCCAGTCCCGAGAACCCGCGGCCGATCCCGAGGCCGGGTGAGGTGCCGTAGTGCTTCGCCTCGATCGCGGCGACGAGCCCCTTGCCCCGGGGGTGGACCATGGCCCGGCGGCTCCGCTCGGCCTCCTGGTGGTCCAGAACCGCGACGTCGCACTCATGCGCCACCTTCGACGTGGTGGCCGCCACGTACACGCCCAGGTGGATCTCCAGCTTCTTTTGTGTGTCCGTGAAGCTCACCACCGCGCGGGTGGAATCGCCGGACCACAGCCTGCCGGGGGACCGGCGGAAGCGCAGCGCGATAGCCGGGCTCGTGCCGTCCTGCATGAGGAGCGTGGTTCGGCCTTCGGCCCGCCGCCCTAGCGGCATCGATGCACACGACGAGCAGGGATGCCTCGTACAGGTCCGACTCGTCCGCCTTGCCGCGGTAGACGGGTTCCAGGACGCCGATCGCCTGCTCGATGGCCGGGACCAGGCCGGGCTTGTTCACTGGATCGCTCCCACCGATACGTCGGTTCCCTGATCCCCAGCTGATGCCGGCGGGCCTCGCTGAAGCCACCAGCAGACCCCGCAGAGGTATGGCGGCCGATTCGAGCCCTCGGGATGCCAGGGAGCAACTGCAACCAAAACTGCAACCGCGGAACGACGAAGGACCCGACCGCTATGCGGTCGGGTCCTTCGGCTGCCCTGGCGGGCGAGTGCGGAGGATACGAGATTCGAACTCGTGAGGGGTTGCCCCCAACACGCTTTCCAAGCGTGCGCCCTAGGCCACTAGGCGAATCCTCCGCGGCAAACAATACAAGACGTTGAGGGGTGCTCGCGAACGTGATCGTCGGGCCGAGGGCAGGTCGGGGTCCGGCTCGATTCCGGGGCCCTCCATCCGCTAGGGTGGGGCCAGCCCCTCACGTGGCGCTATCTCACCCAACTCCCCCAGGGCCGGAAGGCAGCAAGGGTAAGTGGGCTCTGGCGGGTGCGTGGGGGGCGCTTTGCGTTACGGGCGCCGTGCGGGAGGCGCCGGAAGGGCTTCGGCGGGCCGCTGATGTCGGTGGGCCCGGATAACCTCGTATACGTGTCGTCCCTTGCGCTGTACCGCCGCTATCGCCCCGAGTCGTTCGCCGAGGTCATCGGGCAGGAGCATGTCACTGCCCCGCTGATGCAGGCCCTGCGGAACAACCGGGTCAATCACGCGTACCTGTTCAGCGGGCCGCGCGGCTGCGGCAAGACGACCAGCGCGCGCATCCTCGCCCGGTGTCTGAACTGTGAGCAGGGTCCCACCCCCACCCCCTGCGGGGAGTGCCAGTCCTGCCGGGACCTGGCCAGGAACGGGCCGGGGTCCATCGACGTCATCGAGATCGACGCCGCCTCGCACGGTGGTGTGGACGACGCCCGTGACCTGCGCGAGAAGGCCTTCTTCGGGCCGGCTTCCAGCCGCTACAAGATCTACATCATCGACGAGGCCCACATGGTCACCTCGGCGGGCTTCAACGCCCTGCTGAAGGTGGTCGAGGAGCCGCCGGAGCACCTCAAGTTCATCTTCGCCACGACGGAGCCGGAGAAGGTGATCGGGACCATCCGGTCCAGGACGCACCACTATCCCTTCCGGCTCGTGCCGCCCGGCACCCTGCGGGAGTACCTGGGTGACGTCTGCGGGCGCGAGGGCGCCAAGGTCGAGGACGGCGTGCTGCCGCTGGTCGTGCGTGCCGGCGCCGGGTCCGTGCGCGACTCGATGTCCGTCATGGACCAGCTCCTCGCCGGCGCGACCGACGACGGTGTGACGTATGCCATGGCCACTTCGTTGCTCGGCTACACCGACGGCTCGCTGCTCGACTCCGTCGTCGACGCCTTCGCCGCCGGGGACGGGGCGGCCGCCTTCGAGGTCGTCGACCGGGTCGTCGAGGGCGGGAACGACCCGCGCCGGTTCGTCGCCGACCTGCTGGAGCGGCTGCGCGACCTGGTGATCCTGGCCGCCGTGCCGGACGCCGGGGAGAAGGGGTTGATCGACGCCCCCGCCGATGTGGTGGAGCGGATGCAGGCCCAGGCGTCCGTGTTCGGGGCCGCCGAGCTGTCGCGCGCCGCCGACCTGGTCAACGCCGGGCTCACCGAGATGCGGGGCGCGACCTCGCCGCGGCTGCAGCTGGAGCTGATCTGCGCCCGGGTGCTGCTGCCCGCCGCCTTCGACGACGAGCGGTCCTTCCAGGCCCGGCTCGACCGGCTGGAGCGCAGCGGCCCGCCCGCCGCTGCGGCGTTCGCCGCGCCGCCGGCCACCGCGCCCGCCATGGGCTACGTGCCCGGGCCCGAGGCGCATTCCATGGCGCCCGCCGGTCCCGGTGGGGGTGCGGCCGCCGCGCGCGCCGCCGCTCCCGCTCCCGCACCTGCTCCGGTACGGGCTCCCGAGCCCGTCCAGGCCGCGCCGGCGCCCGCTGCCGCTGCCGCTCCCGCACCGACCCCGGCCCCCGCTCCCGCCCCCGGCGCCTGGCCGGGCGCCGCGCAGCCCGGGAGCGGCGCGCCCGGTGCCTGGCCCGGAACGGCGCCGGCGGCCGCCGCGGGTGCCTGGCCCAGCGCGGCCGCGTCCGCCCCGGCCCCCGCTCCCGCCGCCCCGGCCGCCACCCCCGCCCCGGCCGCCGCGGCCCCCGCGCCCTCCCCCGGCATGGCCGCCGGCGCCGGGCAGGTGCAGGCGATGTGGCCCGGCGTGTTGGAGGCCGTCAAGAACCGCCGTCGCTTCACCTGGATCCTGCTCAGCCAGAACGCCCAGGTCACCGGCTTCGACGGGACCACCCTCCAGCTGGGCTTCCCCAATGTCGGGGCCCGCGACAACTTCGCCAGCAGCGGCAGCGAGGACGTCCTGAAGGCGGTCCTGGCCGAGCAGTTCCAGGTCAACTGGAAGATCGAGGCCGTCATCGGCGGCGGAGCCCCGGCCCCGGTCCCGACCTCCTCGTACGGCTCCTCGTACGGGGCCCCGGCCGCGCCCGCCCCCGCCTACAACCCGCCGCCGGCCCCGGCTCAGCAGCAGGCCCCCGCCCCGCAGGCCCCGACCGCCGCGCCGTACGCGCCGCAGCAGCCGCCCCAGCAGTCGGCTCCCGCCCCGCAGCCCCCCGTACAGCAGGCGCCCCCGCCCGTCGCCCCCGAGGACGACTTCGCGGAGGAGGACGATCCCGACCTCGTCGAGAGCGCCCTGACCGGGCACGACCTGATCGTGCGCGAGCTCGGAGCCACCGTTGTGGAGGAATACACAAACGAGTAGCCGGGTCCTGATTGGGTGGCCGCACGAAGGCGACCGCTCGGTCCCGGCTAGGCTGAGCAGCGTGAAGGTCCTCGTCATCGGCGGCGGCGCCCGCGAACACGCCCTGTGCCGCTCTCTGTCCCTCGACTCCGCCGTCTCCGCGCTGTACTGCGCTCCCGGCAACGCCGGCATCGCCGAGGTGGCCGAGCTCCGCCCGGTCGATGCCCTCGACGGCGCTGCCGTCGCCGCTCTGGCCACCGAACTCGAAGCCGACCTGGTCGTCGTCGGCCCGGAGGCCCCGCTGGTCGCCGGCGTCGCCGACGCCGTGCGTGCCGCCGGGATCCCCGTCTTCGGCCCGTCGGCCGAGGCGGCGCAGCTCGAAGGCTCCAAGGCCTTCGCCAAGGACGTGATGGCCGCGGCCGGGGTCCCGACCGCGCGCAGCTACGTCTGCACCACGCCCGAAGAGGTGGACGAGGCCCTCGACGCCTTCGGCGCCCCGTACGTCGTCAAGGACGACGGCCTCGCCGCCGGCAAGGGCGTCGTGGTCACCGAGGACCTGGCCGCCGCCCGCGCGCACGCGCTCGGCTGCGACCGGGTGGTCATCGAGGAGTACCTCGACGGGCCCGAGGTCTCCCTCTTCGCCATCACCGACGGCGTCACCGTGGTCCCGCTCCAGCCGGCGCAGGACTTCAAGCGCGCCCTGGACGGCGACGAGGGCCCCAACACCGGCGGCATGGGCGCGTACTCCCCGCTGCCCTGGGCCGACCCGAAGCTGGTCGACGAGGTCATGGAGCTGGTCCTCCAGCCGACCGTCGACGAGCTCCGCCGCCGCGGCACCCCCTTCTCCGGGCTGCTCTACGCGGGCCTTGCGATCACCAGCCGCGGTACCCGCGTCATCGAGTTCAACGCGCGCTTCGGCGACCCCGAGACCCAGGTGGTCTTGGCCCGGTTGCGCACGCCGCTCGCCGGCGTGCTGCTGGGCGCCGCCAAGGGCACCCTGGACGCCGTGCCCCCGCTGGTCTGGCGCGAGGATGCGGCCGTCACGGTGGTCATCGCCTCCCACAACTACCCCGAGACCCCCCGCACCGGGGACCCGATCGAGGGCCTGGCCGAGGTGGCCGCCGAGGACGGGCCGGACGCCTACGTGCTGCACGCCGGGACGCGGCACGAGGGCGACGCGGTGGTCAGCGCGGGCGGCCGAGTGCTGTCGGTGACGGCGACCGGTTCCGACCTGGCGCAGGCGCGAGAGAAGGCGTATAAGGCGGTGGCGCGGATCCGTCTCGACGGCTCGCAGCACCGTACGGATATTGCCGCCAAGGCGGCCGAGGGCCGCTGACCAGCAGCTCCGCAGACCCGCGGGCCCGGTGTGCACCTCGTGCGCCCGGGCCCGCGGGCGTGTCCGCGTGCGACTGCATCCGGCCGCGTTCGAACGCAGCCAGCTTTACCCAAAGCCATTCCATCGGGTGATCGTCCTCCGGTCTGCCTGACTCCCGCGCGTGCCCCAACTAGGGTGCGATGCCAAGCATTCCGGCACTTGGCCCACCGGCATTGCGATGTCAGTGGCGGGTGTCACAGTGGGGGAGTGAGCAACGTCGCCGCAGGGCAGAGGGGGTGAGGTCCGGCCGTGTCCGGAACAGGTTCGATCATGGAAGCGGGTGCACCGTCCGCGCGTTCCCGCGCCCTGGCCGTGCTGCGCGTGCGCAGCAGGGCCTTGGCGGCCGCGCTGCTGCCCGCCGCCCTCGCGGTGGTCCTGGTGGCCGCCAGGGCGACGGGCCGGCTGGCCGGTGATCCCTGGCCCGCGGTGACCCTCGTCGTGTGCGTGCTCGCCGCGATCGTGCTGCTCGTCGGCGGTGCCTTCGCCGCGGTGGTGCTGCGGGCGAGCCCCGCCGTGACGCCGACGGTGCCCCTCTCGGAGGCCGCCGCGCCCGATCTCTACCGGCTGGTGCGGGACCTGGCCGACCGGATGGACGTGCCGCCGCCCTCCGCCATAGCCCTGACGCCGGACTGCGACAGCTGGCTGGAGGACCGGAGCCACGCGGCCCACCGCCGCGGCGCGGCCCGCGTCTTCGGCGCCGCGCCCGGAGCCGTCGGGCCGGAGTCCGAGCCGGGCGCGGCCCCGGTGCTGGTGATCGGCTCGCCCTTCCTGTGGTGGATGCGGGTCGCTGAGCTACGGGCGGTCCTCGCGCCCGTCGTCGCCGGTACGGGCCCTTCCGCGCACCCGGACATAGCCGACGCGCGCGGCTTCGTGCGCGGCCTGGACGCGGCCGTGGACGTGGGCGGTCGGCGCGGCCTCGGCTGGATCGCCCCGCCGGCCCGGCTGCTGCTGCGGCTGTGCCGGACGGACGCCGCCGAAATGGAGCGCGGGGTGGCCGCGGCCGCCTCGGAGCGTGCACAGGGAGTGGACTACGGGCTGCGCATCGTCGCCCAGGAGCAGGTCGGCCTGGCCTACGCGGGCTGGGACCGGCTGCTGACCCGGGTCGCGCTCCCCGCCTGGCGGATGGGTCGCTGGCCCGCGCACCTCGACGCCGGGGTGGTCTCCGCACTGACCGAGCTCTCCCGGCGGGACCGGCTGGCCGAGGGGTTCACCTCGCGGCTGGGCGAGCGCCCCGCCTGCGACCTGTTGGATCAGCCCGGGCTGATCGACGAGGCGACCTCCCTGTTGGCTGCACGGCTCTTCCACGGAGGGCCGGCCGAGGCCGGGCCGGACTGGTCCCCGGTGGACTGGGCGGCGTATCCGGAGGAGGTCGTGGACCGCAAGTGGCGGACGGAGGCGGCCCGCCTGCACGCGGCGTTGGACGCCCTGGCCGTCCCGGCGGGGCTGCCCGGGGGCCCTTCGGGCTCCCCCGCCCCGGCCGCGTCGGCCCCAGGGGCCGCTCCCGCGACCCCTGCCGCGCCGAGCGGCTCTGCCGGGGCCGCGGCCCGCCCCGGTTCCTCGGGTGCTTCGGGTTCCTCGGGAGCGGCCGGAGCGGCCGGAGCGGCGGGTCCCGCCACGCTCGCGGCCGCCGACTCGCCCCCACCCACCGCGGACGCCTTCGCCGGGCCCACCCTGGAGCGGGTGTTGGGCTACCTCACCGACCTGGGCGGCGAGGGTGCGGCCGGTGAGGCGCTGGCCGGCCGGATCACCGGTGAGCTGGCCCGCGAGGAGCGGGCCGCCGGACCGGCCGCCGGGGCCGGGAAGGCGCGCGGGACGGACACCGTCCCGCTGTTCCCGCTCCAGCCGCCGCGCAGCGGCCGGGACCTGCTGGCCGACCACGTCACGGCGATGGTGTGCTGCGCGGCCGTGGACTCGGCCAGGGCTACCCCTGGGCTGGACTGGCTGGACGGGCCGGTCCTGCTGGTGGGCGGCGAACGCCGTTCCGACCTGGCGCCGCGCGTGCTGTGCCTGGTCGAGGAGGGGAACCCGGAGCCGCTGCGGGACTGGCTCTCGGCCCTCGGCATCCGCCCGGAGAAGCCGGTCCGCTTGGTCTGAGGCGGGCCGAGGAGCGTCGCCCCCGGGAGCGCTACGGCCCGTACGGGCAACCGGACGTCAGTGTTCCGATCACGTCAATTCGCGACGAACAGTGACGGACTGCGTGCGTTATGTGATGTGCTGGGACCGGTCGCGGCTGGACGTCCCGGAGCGGGTGCCGAGGAACACCGCCTCGGCTCAGCCAGGAGCCGTGCACCGAGGCGATGTACGCCCGTTGGGGGGATCGAGGGAGGGGAGCGGTCATGGGTGCGGACCAGATCCGTCGTTGGGAGTCAGGTGCGCTCGCGCACGCGGTGTCCGACCCCTTCGGGCAGGGCCCCCTGCCCTGGTTCCGGGGCAGTGAGCTCTACTTCGACGACACCGGCCAGGTCGTGCCCTGGTACGTGGACCCGGCCGCCGCGGCCGCCGGAACCGGCCAGATCCCGCGCGCCCGCGGCAACGGCGGTCCCCGCACCGCCGACGACGTGCACCGCCAGATCAAGGGCTTCGCCTCCACCGGCGGTGTGGCTCCCGGCGAGGCCATCGACTTCCACATCACCGTCGACCCGCCCCAGCAGTTCTCCGTCGACGTCTACCGGATCGGCCACTACGGCGGCGACGGAGCCTCCAAGATCACCACGAGCCCCCGGCTCTCCGGCATCGTCCAGCCGGCCCCGCTCGCCGCCGACCGCACCGTCTCCTGCCACCACTGGTGGTTGTCCTGGCGCCTCCAGGTGCCCTCCTACTGGAGCGTCGGCGCGTACGTCGCCGTCCTCACCACCGCCGACGGCTACCGCTCCCACATCCCCTTCACGGTCCGCGACGACCACCCCGCCGACCTCCTGCTCCTACTCCCCGACATCACCTGGCAGGCCTACAACCTCTATCCGGAGGACGGTCGCAGCGGCGCCAGCCTCTACCACGCCTGGGACGAGGAGGGCCGGTTGCTGGGTGAGCAGGACGCCGCCGTCACCGTCTCCTTCGACCGCCCCTACGCGGGTGCGGGCCTGCCCCTGCACGTCGGCCACGCCTACGACTTCATCCGCTGGGCCGAGCGCTACGGCTACGACATCGCCTACGCCGACACCCGTGACCTGCACGCCGGCCGCGTCGACCCCACCCGCTACCGCGGCCTGGTCTTCCCCGGCCACGACGAGTACTGGTCGGCCCCCATGCGCCGCACCGTCGAGCGTGCCCGCCGGCACGGCACCTCGCTCGTCTTCCTCTCCGCCAACACCATGTACTGGCAGGTCGAGCTCGGCCCGTCGCCCTCCGGGGTCGCCGACCGGCTCCTCACCTGTCGAAAACGGCGCGGACCGGGCCGCCCCAGCCTGTGGCGCGAGGTCGACCGACCGGAGCAGCAGCTGCTCGGCATCCAGTACGCGGGCCGGGTCCCCGAACCCGCGCCGCTGATCGTGCGCAACGCCACCCACTGGCTCTGGGACTCCACCGGCGCGGGCGAGAACGACGAGCTGCCCGGCCTGGTCGCGGGTGAGGCCGACCGCTATTTCCCGCGCACCCAGCTCCCCGAGCACCAGGACCGGATCCTGCTGGCGCACTCTCCGTACCTCGACAGCGAGGGCCACCGCCGGCACCAGGAGACCTCCCTCTATCGGGCGCCCAGCGGCGCGCTGGTCTTCGCCTCCGGCACGTTCGCCTGGTCCCCGGCCCTCGATCGCCCCGGCCACGTGGACGAGCGCGTGCAGCGGGCCACGGCCAATCTCCTCGACCGGATTTGCAAGCACGACTGACCCGCCGCGGGACCCGCCGCGGACCCACGCCGGACCCGCCGCGGACCCGCCGTGGGCCTGGGGCGGGAACTGGGGCCGGACCACCCCCGTCCGCCGGAGCGGGCCCGGTGCGGGAGAATCGGGGTGCGCTTCATACAGATCTACAGGGAGACCCCGTGTCCGGATTCGTCGAAAAGCCCGAGCCGGTTCAGGTTTCGGGCCTCGTCCACCTCCACACCGGCAAGGTGCGCGACCTCTACCGTGACGAGGACGGCCGCCTCGTCATGGTCGCCAGCGACCGCATGTCCGCCTTCGACTGGGTGCTGCCCACGGAGATCCCGGACAAGGGCCGCGTCCTGACGCAGCTCTCCCTGTGGTGGTTCGACCAGCTCGCGGACCTCGTCCCGAACCACGTCATCTCCACCGACCTGCCCGCCGGCGCTCCCGCCGACTGGACCGGCCGCACCCTGATCTGCAAGAACCTCGACATGGTCCCGGTCGAGTGCGTGGCCCGCGGCTACCTCACCGGTTCGGGTCTCGCCGAGTACAAGCAGACCCGTACGGTGTGCGGCCTCGGCCTCCCCGAGGGCCTCGTGGACGGCTCCGAGCTGCCCGGTCCGATCTTCACCCCGGCCGCCAAGGCCGAGGTCGGCGAGCACGACGAGAACGTCTCCTACGAGGAGGTCGCGCGCACCACCGGCGCCGAGACGGCCGCGCTGCTGCGCCAGACCACCCTCGCCGTGTACGGCCGCGCCCGGGACATCGCCCGCGAGCGCGGGATCATCCTGGCCGACACCAAGTTCGAGTTCGGTTTCGACCCGAAGGACGGCACCCTGGTCGCCGCGGACGAGGTGCTGACCCCGGATTCCTCCCGCTTCTGGCCGGCCGATCAGTGGGAGCCGGGCCGTTCGCAGCCTTCCTTCGACAAGCAGTACGTCCGCGACTGGCTGGCCTCCGCGGCCTCCGGCTGGGACCCGAAGGGCGAACTGCCGCCGCCGGCCCTCCCGACGCAGGTCGTCGCGCAGACCCGCGCGAAGTACATCGAGGCGTACGAGCGCCTGACCGGCCTGGACTGGTCGTAGGGAAACGAAGAAGCCCCGGTCCGAGGACCGGGGCTTCTTCCTTACAGAGCGGACAACGCGACTCGAACGCGCGACATCCACCTTGGCAAGGTGGTGCTCTACCAACTGAGCTATGTCCGCAAGCGCCGTAAGGCGAGACCTACTATACCCAACCCCGCTCCCTCGCGAGACGCACTGCCGTGTGCCGGTTCTCGGCACCCAGCTTCGTGGCCGCCGAGGACAGGTAGTTGCGGACGGTCCCCTGTGAGAGCGAGGCCCGCTCCGCGATCTCCGCGATCGGCGCCCCGTCCCCCGCCAGCTCCAGCACTTCGGCCTCCCGGGCGGTCAGCGGGGAGTCACCGGCGCTGATCGCGTCGGCCGCCAATTCCGGGTCCACGTAACGGCCTCCGGCGTGCACGGTCCGGATCAGTTCGGCCAGCCGCTGCGCCGAGACCGTCTTCGGGGCGAAGGCCCGCACCCCCGCCGCCAGGGCCCGCTTCAGGTGTCCGGGGCGCCCGTGACTGGTCACGATCATCGTCTTGCAGTCGGGGAGCTCGGCCCGCAGGGATGTGGCGACACTCACACCGTCCGCCCCCGGCATCTGCAGGTCCAGCACCGCCACGTCCGGGCGGTGCGCCCGCGCCATCGCCAGCGCTTCGGGGCCGGACGCCGCCTCCGCGACGACCAGCAGGTCGTCCTCCAGCGCGAGGAGCGCGGCCAGCGCCCCACGGATCAAGTGCTCGTCGTCGGCGAGCAGTACGCGTACGGGGCTCACGCCCGCACCTCCAGTCCTTCGAGCCGTGGGCCCGGTATCTCCGCCCGCAGCCGGAACCGGCCGTCGCCGACCAGCCCCGCCTCCAGCGTCCCTTCCAGCACGGCGAGCCGTTCCCGCAGCCCGGCCAGTCCCGAGCCGGGCGGCCCGGCAGGGGCCTCCGGCGCGCCGTCGTTCTCCACCACCAGCGTCACGGGTCCGCTCTCCGGAGCCGTCAGCCGGATCCGGCAGCGCTGTGCGTCCCCGTGCCGCAGCACGTTCGTCGTGGCCTCGCGGACCACCCAGCCGAGCGCCGACTGGACTTCGGAGGGCAGCTCCCGGTCGGGCCGGAAGTCGACCCGGCAGTCCATTCCGGCCGCGCTCAGCACCCCGCGCGCACCTTCCAGCTCCACCGAGAGGTCCGCCTCCCGGTAGCCGCGCACCACGTCCCGTACTTCCCGCTGGGACTCCCGGGCGATCCGCTGGACCTCGATCATCTGCTCCACCGCCTCGGGGCGTCCGCGCCGGGCCAGTTGGACGGCCAGCTCGCTCTTGAGGGCGATCACGGCCAGGTTGCGGCCCATCACGTCGTGCAGGTCGCGACCGAAGCGCAGCCGCTCCTCGGCCACCGCCAGCCGCGCCTGGACCTCGCGGGAGCGGTCCAGCTCGTAGACGGTCCTCAGCAGCCAGCCCGAGAACCCGCTGGTGGCGCTGAAGAACAGGCAGCACATCAGCACCCCGACGAAGTACCCCAGGGCGTGTGCGGCCGGCAGGCCCAGGGCGAGCGCGGTCACCCCCGTGCCGGTCGCCGCGACCGGGGCGACGTACCGCATGCTCCGCACCGATCGCATGCAGAGCACCAGAGATCCGGCGGTGAAGCAGGTGAGCCCCAACACCAGCATCGGGGCCAACGCCGGCTCGTCGATCTTCCCGACCGCCTTCAGGGCGAGGATCCCCAGGACGGCCGCGCCCGTCAGGGAGGCCGTGGTCACCGCCAGCCGGGTGGGGCGTTCGCGCCGCCCCACCACCCAGGTGAGCGCCTTGGACGAGAGCACCCCGCACAGCACCGAGTGGGCGCACAGCATCAGGAAGAGCGAGAAGGGCAGCGCCCGGTCGGAGGAGTTCTCGACGGCGGAGCCCAGCGCCGGCATTCCGAACGACGAGATCTCGATGAGCACGAACAGGTGGAACGACCACCGCGTGTACAGCTCGACCTTTCCCGCGCTGCTGCGGTTCTTCCACCACCCGGTCAGCTTCGACACGGTTCCCGTCCCCCGACTCGTTCTAGCGACGCGGTTCCCAGCGGAACCACCGCTGGACAGCAAACACGCTGATCACGATCCAGGCCAGCGTGTTCAGCCCGGCCCCCAGCAGGTCCCCGCCCTCCGCGCCACCGCTCCAGCCGGCCCGTACGAGGGTCATCACGCCGCTCAGCGGCAGCAGTTCGCACAGGGAGGCCGCCAGGTCGGGCAGCGAGTCCGTCGGCGTGAACAGCCCCGAGCCGAGCACGGTCGCCAGGAACAGCGGCAGCGTGGTGAGCCCCGCGGTCTCCACGGTGCGGGTGAAGGAGCTGGTCACCGCGGACAGCGCGGCGAGCAGCAGGAGGCCGGCGAGGACGGCGGCCACGAGCAGCAGCGGGTTCTGCGGCATCCGCACGTCCAGGGCGACCGCCCCGGCGACCGCGAGGACGGCTATCTGGCCGAGGGCCAGGCAGACGGCGGGCAGCGCGGTCCCGGCCAGGATCTCCAGGTCCCGGGCCTCGCCGGTGCGCAGCCGCTTGAGGACGAGCTCCTCGCGCCGGGCGACGTAGGCGGAGACCAGGTTCATGTAGACGACGAGGAGCAGCACCATGCCGATCCCGCCGGTCAGGGTGGCCTCGCCGACGGCCTGGGCGCCTTCGACGCCGCTGAGGGACGAGCGCAGGATGAACACCATCAGCAGGGGCATCAGGAGGGCCACGCCGAGCGTGGCCCGGTTGCGCACCAGCAGGGTGAGTTCGGAGCGGCCGAGCGCGGTGATCCGGCCGGCGTTCAGGGTGAGCGTGTTCATCGGGTCCCCGCCATCGTGTCGTCGTCGCTGCGGTCGCCGGCGCTCCGGCGGTTCTGGGCGATCTCCAGGAAGGCCTCCTCCAGGGAGGCGGACCGGGCGTCGAGCCCGGCCAGTTGCACACCGTTCTCCCGGGCCCAGCCGAGCAGTTCGGTCAGGTCCTCCTGGAGCCCTTCGGTACGGATCTCCACGCGCTGCCCGGAGGCGGCCGCCCGCAACGAGAGAGGCAGCCGTGCGGCGGGCACCCCGTCGGGCAGGGTGAAGTGGATCCGGGCCGGCCGGGTGGCGGTCACCTCGGCCGGAGTGCCGGACAGGACCAGCTCGCCCTCGTGGAGGATCGCGAGGCGGTCCGCGAGCTCCTCGGCCTCTTCCAGGTAGTGCGTGGTCAGCAGCACCGTGGTGCCCTGCTCCTGCAGCTCGCGCACCAGGGCCCAGGTGTCCCGGCGCCCTTCGGGGTCCATGCCGGTGGTGGGCTCGTCCAGGAAGAGCACCTCGGGCCGGCCGAGCAGGGCCAGCGCCAGGTCGAGGCGCCGCCGCTCACCACCGGACAGTTGCTTCACGCGTACGGAGGACCGTGCGGCCAGACCGACGAGCTCCAGCACCTCGGCCGCCGGGCGGGCACCGGTGGTGACCCCGCCCCACATCCGTACCGTCTCGGTGACCGACAGGTCGGAGGGGAAGCCACCCTCCTGGAGCATGACCCCGGTGCGCGGCCGGACCTCGGCCCGCCGGGTGAGGGGGTCGAGGCCGAAGACGCGGACCTGCCCGCCGCTCGGCGCGGCCAGTCCCTCCAGCAGCTCGACGGTGGAGGTCTTGCCCGCGCCGTTGGTGCCGAGCAGGGCGAAGATCTCGCCCCGCGCCACGGAGAAGGAGACGCCCCGTACGGCCTCGAACCCTCCGGTGTAGCCGCGGCGCAGGTCCCGGGCTTCGATCACGGTGTCAGTCATGACTCAAGCGTCGCGGCGCCCGGACCGGGTCGGCAGTGCGCGCTGTCATGATCGGCGATGACATTTGTCAGGGTGCCCGTGGCCGGAGGCGGGGCAATACGAAGAAGGCCCCGATCGCAATGATCAGGGCCTTCTACATACAGAGCGGACGACGCGACTCGAACGCGCGACATCCACCTTGGCAAGGTGGTGCTCTACCAACTGAGCTACGTCCGCATGCACTGCATTGCACTGCCGTGAGGCGATGCGTGCATCACTCTACCCGATCCACAATAGTGGTCCGGAAGTGATGCAGAGCGGGTGACAGGAATCGCACACTGCGCCTTCCCTCTGGAAGAGGGATGTTCTGCTACTGAACTACACCCGCACGACCTCGGAGGCTTTGACCTGCGGCCTGGCCCCTTGGCGTGATCCACACACTAGCCGACAGATGGGGGTGCATGGCAAATCGACGCTCAGTGGGCCTCGTTGTAGGCCTCGTAGATCGCCTTCGGGATGCGCCCGCGCGGGGGCACCTCGAACTGGTTCGACCGGGCCCAGGCGCGGACGACCGCCGGGTCCGGGGCGACGGCGGTGTGCTTGAAGGCCTTCCCCGAGCGCGACTGACGACGGCCGGCGGCCACGAAGGGGGCGAGGCCCTTCCGCAGTTTCTTTGCGTTCGCCGCATTGAGGTCGATCTCGTAGGACTTTCCGTCCAGAGCGAACACGACCGTTTCCGTCGCTTCTCCGCCATCGATGTCGTCGGAGAACGTGACTACTACGCGCTGCGCCACGGATATCGGTCCCTTCGTGCGACGTCACCACCTGCTGACGTGCGGTGATGTCGCCTGTGTGGATGTTTCGGGGCAATGCAACTTTCATCCGGAATCCGGAGTGATTCCTTTGTACCGCGATTCCCATTGCAATGCGAAGCCCAGTTAATTCTCTCCGCGTGTCCCGCCGCAATGCTGGGCGCATGGTTTTCCGGCGGATTTTGCGAAGCGTTGGTGAAGCCGAAACGCCCCGGTGATCACGGCCCGAGGATATCTACCCGCGTAGAAATTTCTGCCGGGTACGCTGATGGAACCGCCTTCGCACCAACCACACACGGGAGTGCCCGATGGCACGCGTCGTAGTCGACGTCATGCTCAAGCCGGAGATCCTCGACCCCCAGGGCCAGGCGGTGCAGCGTGCACTGCCGCGCCTGGGATTCGAAGGGATCGCCGACGTCCGCCAGGGGAAGCGCTTCGAGCTCGAGGTGGAGGGACCGGTCGACCAGGCCGCCCTCGACCGCATCCACAAGATGGCCGAAACGTTCCTCGCCAACACCGTCATCGAAGACTTCACCGTGAAGGTCGAGGCCTGACGGTGACCACTCGCATCGGAGTCGTCACGTTCCCCGGAACGCTCGACGACCGTGACTCGCTGCGCGCCGTCCGCCTCGCGGGGGCCGAGCCGGTTTCGCTGTGGCACCGCGACAAGGACCTGCACCAGGTCGACGCGGTCGTCCTCGCGGGCGGCTTCTCCTACGGGGACTACCTGCGCGCCGGGGCCATCTCCCGCTTCTCGCCGGTGATGGAGACCATCATCGAGCAGGCCAAGGGCGGCATGCCCGTCCTGGGCATCTGCAACGGCTTCCAGGTCCTCACCGAGGCCCACCTGCTGCCGGGGGCGATGCTCCGGAACAACCACCTGCACTTCATCTGCCGCGACCAGAAGCTGCGGGTGGAGAACGCGGAGACCGCGTGGACCGGCGACTACACCGCCGGCCAGGAGATCTCCGTACCGCTCAAGAACATGGACGGCCGTTACACCGCCGACGAGCGCACGCTCGACGAACTGGAGGCCGAAGGCCGAGTGGCCTTCCGCTACCTGGACGGCAACCCGAACGGTTCGCTGCGCGACATCGCAGGCATCACCAATGCCGCGGGCAACATCGTCGGCCTCATGCCGCACCCCGAGCACGCGGTCGAGCCGCTGATCGGGACGGGCCGCACCGACGGCCTCCCGTTCTTCACCTCGGTCCTGAAGAAGCTGGTCAGCGCATGAGCCTCGACACCGTCAAGAACGCCACCGAAACCCCGGACGCTTCCCAGCCCTGGAAGGAACTCGGCCTCAAAGAGGACGAGTACGCCCGGATCCGGGAGATCCTCGGCCGCCGCCCCACGGGCGCCGAGCTCGCCATGTACTCGGTCATGTGGTCCGAGCACTGCTCGTACAAGAGCAGCAAGGTCCACCTGAAGCAGTTCGGTGAGAAGGCCCCCCAGAACGACGCCATGCTCGTCGGCATCGGCGAGAACGCCGGCGTCGTCGACGTCGGCCAGGGCTACGCGGTCACCTTCAAGGTCGAGTCGCACAACCACCCGTCGTACATCGAGCCCTACCAGGGCGCGGCCACCGGCATCGGCGGCATCGTCCGCGACATCCTCGCGATGGGCGCCCGCCCGGTCGCGGTCGTGGACCCGCTGCGCTTCGGCGCTGCCGACCACCCCGACACCCGGCGCGTCCTGCCCGGCGTCGTCGCGGGCATCGGCGGCTACGGCAACTGCCTGGGCCTGCCCAACATCGGCGGCGAGGTCGTCTTCGACGCCTGCTACCAGGGCAACCCGCTGGTCAACGCCGGCTGCATCGGTGTGATGAAGCACGAGGACATCCACCTCGCCAAGGCCTCCGGCCCCGGCAACAAGGTCATCCTCTACGGCGCCCGCACCGGCGGCGACGGCATCGGCGGCGTCTCGGTCCTCGCGTCCGAGACCTTCGACGACACCAAGCCCACCAAGCGCCCCGCCGTTCAGGTCGGCGACCCCTTCCAGGAGAAGCTCCTCATCGAGTGCACCCTGGAGATCTTCAAGGAGAAGCTGGTCGCGGGCATCCAGGATCTCGGCGGCGCCGGGCTCTCCTGCGCGACCTCCGAGCTCGCCTCCGCCGGCTCCGGCGGCATGCGGGTCGAGCTGGACACCGTGCCGCTGCGCGACGCGACGCTCTCGCCCGAGGAAATCCTCATGAGCGAGTCGCAGGAGCGCATGTGCGCGATCGTCGAGCCGCAGCACGTCGACCGCTTCATGGAGATCTGCGAGAAGTGGGACGTCATCGCCACCGTCATCGGTGAGGTGACCGAGGGCGAGCGCCTGGAGATCTTCTGGCACGGCGAGCAGATCGTGGACGTGCCCCCGGGCACCGTCGCCCACGAGGGCCCCGTCTACAACCGCCCCTACGCGCGCCCCTCCTGGCAGGACGCGCTCCAGGCGGACGACGCGGGCAAGCTGCCGCGGCCGCAGACCTCCGAGGAGCTGCGCGCGCAGGTCCTGGCCCTGGTCTCGTCCCCGAACCAGGCGTCCAAGTCGTGGGTCACCGACCAGTACGACCGCTTCGTGCAGGGCAACACGGTGCTCTCGCAGCCCGAGGACGCCGGCATGGTCCGCATCGACGAGGAGTCCAACCTCGGCGTCGCCATGGCCACGGACGGCAACGGCCGCTTCGCCAAGCTCGACCCGTACACGGGCGCGCAGTTGGCGCTGGCGGAGTCGTACCGCAACGTGGCGGCGACCGGCGCCAAGCCGCTGGCCATCTCCGACTGCCTGAACTTCGGTTCCCCCGAGGACCCGGACGTCATGTGGCAGTTCGCCGAGGCCTGCCGCGGGCTTGCGGACGGCTGCCTGGAGCTGGGCACCCCGGTCACCGGTGGCAACGTCTCGCTGTACAACCAGACCGGCGACACCGCGATCCACCCGACCCCGGTCGTCGCGGTCCTCGGTGTGATCGACGACGTCAACCGCCGTACGCCGATGGCCTTCAAGGAGGCCGGCCAGCTGCTGTACCTGCTGGGCGACACGGCCGAGGAGTTCGGCGGTTCGGCCTGGTCCCAGGTCGTCCACGACCACCTCGGCGGCATGCCGCCGAAGGTGGACCTGGGCCGCGAGAAGCTGCTCGCCGAGATCCTGATCTCCGCCTCGCGCGACGGCATGATCGACGCCGCGCACGACCTGTCCGACGGCGGCGTGATCCAGGCGCTCACCGAGTCCTGCCTGCGCGGCGGCAACGGTGCCCGGATCGTGGTGCCCGAGGGTCTGGACGCCTTCACCTTCCTGTTCTCCGAGTCCGCCGGCCGGGCCATCGTGGCCGTCCCGCGCAGCGAGGAGCTCCGCTTCACCGACATGTGCGGTGCGCGCGGCCTGCCGGTCGCCCGCATCGGTGTGGTGGACGGCGAGGAGATCGAGATCCAGGGCGAGTTCACCCTCCCCCTGGCCGAGCTCCGCGAGGCCCACGAGACGACCATCCCGGCGCTGCTGGCCTGATCCCCCGCGACAGCCCTGTCGAAGCCCCGCACGGAGTGCCGTGCGGGGCTTCGACGTCGGGGCCCGCGGGGAAGCGGCCGTAGCGATTCCGTAGCCCGAGAACCCCTTCTGACCTGCGGGTTCCCGCCCTCATGCTGACGCCGTGAGCGACATGGTGAAGTACCTGCCGGAAGCCGCGATACCTGACGGAGGCGTGCCCGTCTGGCGCACCGAGGACGCCGAGCGATGGCGGAAGGCGGCCGTCCCGGCCGTCTTCGGGCCGGTCTTCGGCGCGTGGGCGCTGGTCCTGCCGGTGCTCGTCGCGCTCGTCCTGCTGGGGTGGACCGATTCGCAGGTGCAGGACCCCGGTACCTCCTGGGACGGGTACCCGGCCGCCGTCCTGCTGGTCGGCCTGCCCCTCTGGTACCGGATGATCCCGGCCGCGACCGTCCTGGCCGCTCCCGCGCTGGCCGGGTACACGCTGTTCGAGCTGGCCGCTCTGCCCGAGTCGGACGGTCCGGGCCGGGTCGGGTCCTGGCTGGTCGTCGCCCTGTGCAGCGCGGCCTTCACGGGGGCGCTGCTGCGGTTGCGGGCCCGCCGCGCGCAGTGCGCCCTCGCGCTCGCCGCCGCCGGGGACGGCCGCCGGGAACTCCCCGACGAACTGCCCCGGCGCCACCGCCGCCGCGGCCTGCCGATGACCCTGACCGGCGGCGGGCTCTGCCTCGCCGCGGCGGCCCTCCTGTGGTGGGCCCTGGCCCGGGACCTCGGCGCGGACCCGGAGCACCCGTACGACGCCACGGGACAACAGGTCCTGGCCCTCCTGCTGCTGGTGCCCGCCACGGCGCTGCTCGGCCGGGGCATCGGCGCCCGCCGGGCCGCCCGGCGCCTGCACGCCGGACCGCAACCCGCCCTGCGGGTCGGGATCCGGGCCGACTCCCTTACGTACAGCTGGCTGTACGCGGACGTCCGGGACCGGTCGGGGAAGCCCCTGATCGCCTTCCGCGACCACATCGACAACACCGTCGACCGCGTACGGACCCTGCTCGGCGGATCCGAGGACAAGCTCCGCACGGAGCACCACGACATCAACCACTACAGCGAGCCGTTCGAGGCGGTCCTGTACGGCGCGCCCTTCGAGGGCGCGGAGGTCGTCCTGGAGTACGCGGCGTACTACGGCAACACCCAGATCACCACCAGCGTGCTGGCCGTACCGCTGCACCCGCGCCGCCGGCACACCCTTCGCCAGTGGCGCGAGTCCGGGCACTCGTACGTCCTGAAGGACCGCGAGGAGCGGGCGGCGCGCCGGGCCAAGGCCGCCGCCGGCGGTTCCGTCGGCTCCGGCTGCGGGACTTCCTCCAGCGGCTGCGGCAGCAGCAGTTGCGGCAGCAGTTGTGGAAGCAGCTGCGGCGGCGGCTGCGGCGGCGGCGACTGATCCGGCAGACTCGCCGCATGGCATCCAGGACCCGCACCCGAACGTACGACCCCGCGAAGATCCGCGCGGCCGTCACCGCACAGTTCGCGCACGTCGTCGGGGCCGTGGCGGACCTCGGACCCGAGCAGCTGGCCCGGCCCAGCGGGCTCGGGGACTGGACCGTGGCCGAACTCGCAAGGCACATCGCGTGGATCGCCGACTCACTGGCGGGGGTCCTGGCCCGCCCGCCGGCCGCCGTCGCGGAGCTGTCGGCGGTCGAGTGGTCCTTCGCCACCGCCTCCCTCGCCGGGAAGATCTCCGAAGCGGCCCGGGAGACCCTGACCGGGGCCCCGCTGCCCGAGCTGTACGACCGGGCGGCCGCCCGGATGGCGCAGGCGCTCGCGGCGAATCCGGGCGACCGCGTGCTGGACCTGTGGATCGGGGACATGACCCTGGCCGATTTCCTGGTCACCCGGACCGTGGAACTGGTGGTCCACACCGACGACCTGAACCGGGCCGCCGGACTGGACGTCCCGATCGACCGGCAGGCCCTGGCCGCCTGCACCCGGCTGCTCGCCGACGCCCTCGCCCTCAAAGCACCGGGCGGCTCCGTCGAGGTCCGCGTCCCGCCCTTCGCGGTGGTCCAGTGCATCGAGGGCCCGCGGCACACCCGCGGCACCCCGCCGAACGTGGTGGAGACCGACCCGCTGACCTGGATCCGGCTCGCGACCGGCCGTACGGGATGGGCCGCCGCCGTCGACGGGGCCCACGTACGGGCCAGTGGCGAGCGGGCCGATCTGTCGGCGCTGCTCCCGCTGATGGGCTGAGGGGAGCGATCACGGTGGAACCGTCGCGCCGCCCGCTCCGTCCCAGGGACATGCCCGGAATCCGGTACGTCCCCGCCTCCACGGCCCTGGCCCTCGCCCTCGCGCTCGCCCTGGCCGGCTGCGGCCGGTCCGAGGACGGCCGCGGCGTCCGGCTGCCCGATCCCGTGGGTTCCTGGGCCGTCGAGTCCCTGACCACGGGCGGCCGTACCCTGCACGCGCCCGAGTCCGCCCACCTCGACATCGGCCGGAACCAGGTCAAGGGCAACTACGGCTGCAACGGCTTCACCGCGCAGGCGGCCTTCGACGGCTCCTCCGCGGTGACCGTGACACCCGGCGACTCGACCACCATGGCCTGCGCGGACATGGAGTTCGAGACGGCCTTCGCCCATCTGTTCCGGGGCAAGTTGGCGATCGACCGGGGACCCGACCGGCTCACCCTGAAGACCGCCGACGGGAGCACCATCGCCATGACGTCGGCGCCCGCGGTCACGGACGCCCCGCTCACCACGACCGAGTGGACCGTGGAGTCCCTGGTCAGCGGCGGGACCGCGGCCTCCCTGCCCACCGAGGCGGCCGGGAAGGCACGGTTCACGATCGCCCCGGACTTCACCGTGAGCGGCATCCTGGGCTGCAACCGGTTCAGCGCGAAGGCCACCGTGGAGGGCTCCACGATCACCTTCGGGCCGCTGACCTCGACCAAGATGGCCTGCGAGGGAGCGGTGGGCGAGGTCGAGCGGACACTGACCGAGCTGTTCGGCAGCGGCCCGCTCACCGCGAAGATCGAGGGCCGGACCCTCACCCTCACCGCATCCGACGGCAAGGGCCTGACCGCGAAGGCGGCCTCCGCCGCCGAGTGACAGCGGCGGCGGGGGCGGCGGGGGCGGCGGCGGTCAGCCCGGGTAGGGCAGCAGCCCGGCGTCCACCTTCTCCCAGGCCGCCCGCAGCTGCGCCAGCCGGGCCGGCTCCACGGCGGCCCTGTCGGCCTGCTCGCGGACGTCCCCGGCCAGGTTGAACAGTTGGTCCTTGCCCGCCTTGCCGCGGTAGTACTTCCAGTCCCCGCGGCGCAGCGCCCGCTCGCCCCGAACCCGCCAGAACAGGTCCCGCTCGGCGACCTTCTCACCGCGCAGCAGGTACCCGGCCAGGCTCACCCCGTCCAGCGGGTGGGCGGGGTGCGGGCGCGCCCCGGCGACCTCCAACAGCGTCGCCGTCCAGTCCGGGCTGAACACCGGGACGTGGCTGACCTGCCCGCCGTCCAGCCGGGCGGGCCAGCGCGCGATGTTGGGCACGCGGATCCCGCCCTCCTGCAGGGAGGCCTTGTTGCCGGACAGCGGCCAGTTGTACGAGAAGCGCTCGCCGCCGTTGTCGCTGGAGAAGACGACGAGGGTGTCCTCCTCCTGGCCGGAGCGCTTGAGGGCCTTCAGCACCTCGCCGATCGAGCGGTCGAGGTCCTCGACCATCTCCTTGTACTTCTCGATCGAGCCACCGTCCTGGTGCCACAGGGCGCGCCCGTCGCCAGCCTTGATCCGGCGGACGATCTCGGCGCTCTGCTCGGTGTCCCCGTCGGCGATCCACGGCCAGTGCGGGGTGGTGAAGTTGAGGTTCAGCAGCCACGGCTTGCCGTGGTGGTCGCGCGAGACGTACTCGCTCGCCCGCTCGGTGATGATCCGGGTGTAGTAGCGCAGGTCCTTGTACTCGGCGTCGCCCTCGTACAGGTCGTACTCACCGCCCAGGCCCAGCTTGGAGTAGTACTCCAGGGCGCCGCCGAAGTTTCCGAAGAACTCGTCCCAGCCGGACCTGGTCGGGCTGTAGTCGGGCAGGTAGCCCGCGTGCCACTTGCCGATCAGCGCGGTGGCGTAGCCGGCGGACTTCAGCAGCGAGGCCAGCGTCGGGTGCGTGGGGTCCAGGCCGACCGACTTGTCGGCGATCGGCTCAGCCAGCCCGCCCTTCGTCCGGCCCGGGTAGCGCCCGGTGTAGAGGCTGAACCGGGTCGGCGAGCAGGTCGCGGAGCCCGAGTAGGCATCGGTGAACCGGACGCCCTGGCGGGCGAGTCGGTCCAGGTTCGGGGTCTTGATGTGCGGGGAGCCGTACGAGGAGAGGTCGGCCCAGCCCAGGTCGTCGCCGAGGACGAACAGGATGTTCGGCCGGCGGGACGGCCGGGGCCGCCCGGCCCGGAACTCCCGCTCCTGAGGCAGGTTCCGGCCGTCCCCGGCGGCCGGGGCGGCCGCGGCCGGGGAGGCGCCCAGCCCCACCGCCGCCGCGGCAGCGCTCACACCGACCGCACCGCCGAAGGCGCGCCGGGACAGGTTGGGTTCGTACGAGGTCACAGGTACTCCAAGGCACGGCCCGACGGCCCGCCCCGGGCGGCGCGGGACGGCGCGCGGCACGGCAGGGCGGGCTTCGGACAGAGGTCAGGAAAAGAAAAGAACGGAAATCGGCGTGTGACTACGCAGAACAGCGACAGATGGCGCTCGCGACACGGACAAGGTCCACGTGCCGGCGCTCGACGAGGGTGACGGTACGGTCACCGAGGGGCTGCATGGGGCGAGAGCCTGTACGAATGCCCATGCGCCTGTCAACAAGGGCATTCCGGATACCGAGACGGAATGGATCGGTCACCCTCTGTGCTGTGACATTTCCCGGCCGTCCCCAATTCGGACCAGTGGTCGATCTCGCCTACACTCGGGAGCGTGCCTCGTGGTGATGGACGACTCAACCACGACCTGCTCCCCGGCGAAAAGGGCCCCCAGGACGCTTGCGGCGTCTTCGGTGTCTGGGCTCCGGGTGAAGAGGTCGCCAAGCTCACCTACTTCGGACTGTATGCCCTGCAGCACCGTGGACAAGAGTCCGCGGGAATCGCTGTGAGCAACGGTTCCCAGATCCTCGTCTTCAAGGACATGGGCCTCGTTTCCCAAGTCTTCGACGAAACCTCTCTCGGCTCGCTCCAAGGTCATATCGCGGTCGGTCACGCCCGCTATTCGACCACCGGGGCCTCCGTCTGGGAGAACGCCCAGCCGACCTTCCGCGCGACCGCCCACGGCTCCATTGCCCTGGGTCACAACGGCAACCTGGTGAACACCGCCGAGCTTGCCGAGATGGTCGCCGACCTCCCCCGTCAGGACGGCCGTGCCACCCAGGTGGCGGCCACCAATGACACCGACCTGGTCACCGCCCTGCTCGCCGGTCAGACCGACGACGAGGGCAAGCCCCTGACCATCGAGGAGTCGGCCGCCAAGGTCCTGCCTCAGGTCAAGGGCGCCTTCTCCCTCGTCTTCATGGACGAGGGGACCCTCTACACCGCCCGTGACCCGCAGGGCATCCGCCCGCTGGTCCTCGGCCGCCTGGAGCGCGGCTGGGTGGTCGCGAGCGAGACCGCCGCCCTCGACATCTGCGGCGCCAGCTTCGTCCGCGAGGTCGAGCCGGGCGAGCTCATCGCGATCGACGAGAACGGTCTGCGCACCTCTCGATTCGCGGAAGCGAAGCCCAAGGGCTGTGTCTTCGAGTACGTCTACCTGGCGCGCCCGGACACCGACATCGCCGGCCGGAACGTCTACCTCTCGCGTGTCGAGATGGGTCGGCGCCTGGCCAAGGAAGCCCCGGTCGACGCCGATCTGGTGATAGCGACGCCGGAATCCGGCACGCCCGCCGCCGTCGGATACGCCGAAGCCAGCGGGATCCCGTACGGATCCGGCCTGGTCAAGAACGCCTACGTGGGCCGGACCTTCATCCAGCCCTCGCAGACGATCCGCCAGCTCGGCATCCGGCTCAAGCTCAACCCCCTCAAGGAAGTCATCCGCGGCAAGCGCCTGGTGGTCGTCGACGACTCGATCGTCCGCGGCAACACCCAGCGCGCGCTGGTCAAGATGCTCCGCGAGGCCGGTGCGGCGGAGGTCCACATCCGGATCTCCTCGCCGCCGGTGAAGTGGCCGTGCTTCTTCGGCATCGACTTCGCCACCCGGGCCGAGCTGATCGCCAACGGCATGACGGTCGACGAGATCGCCACTTCCCTGGGTGCGGACTCGCTCTCGTACATTTCGCTCGACGCGATGGTCGAGGCGACCACCATCCAGAAGCCCAACCTCTGCCGTGCCTGCTTCGACGGCGAGTACCCGATGGAGCTGCCCGACCCGCAGCTCCTGGGCAAGCAGCTGCTGGAGTCCGAGCTCGCGGGCGGCACGGACGCCGCCGACGCGCTCCGCCGCCCGTAGCCCTGGCTGAACCTGCGCCGGGCCCTGTCTTTGAGGCTTCTCCCAGGGCCCGGCACCACACGCAGTAACGACACGAAAGCTCTCTCCTGTCATGACAGAGAAGACCACCGGTGCCAGCTACGCAGCCGCAGGCGTGGACATCGAAGCGGGCGACCGCGCCGTCGAGCTGATGAAGGAGTGGGTGAAGAAGACGCAGCGCCCCGAGGTCCTCGGCGGCCTCGGCGGCTTCGCCGGCCTCTTCGACGCCTCCGCCCTCAAGCGCTACGAGCGCCCGCTGCTCGCCTCGGCCACCGACGGCGTCGGCACCAAGGTGGACATCGCCCGCCAGCTCGGCGTGTACGACACCATCGGCCACGACCTGGTGGCGATGGTCATGGACGACATCGTCGTCTGCGGTGCCGAGCCGCTCTTCATGACCGACTACATCTGCGTCGGCAAGGTGCACCCCGAGCGTGTCGCGGCGATCGTGAAGGGCATCGCCGAGGGCTGTGTCCTCGCCGGCTGCGCCCTGGTGGGCGGCGAGACCGCCGAGCACCCCGGCCTGCTGGGTCCGGACGACTTCGACGTGGCCGGTGCCGGAACGGGCGTCGTCGAGTACGACCGCCTGCTCGGTGCGGATCGCATCCGTACGGGTGACGCCGTCATCGCGATGGCTTCGTCCGGCCTTCACTCGAACGGGTACTCGCTCGTCCGTCACGTCCTCTTCGAGCGCGCCAAGATGTCGCTGGAGGGTCACGTGGAGGAGCTCGGCCGCACCCTCGGCGAGGAGCTCCTGGAGCCCACCAAGATCTACTCGCTGGACTGCATGGCCCTCACCCGTACGGCCGAGGTGCACGCCTACTCGCACATCACCGGCGGCGGCCTCGCGGCGAACCTGGCCCGGGTCATCCCGGACCACCTGCACGCCACGGTCGACCGTTCGACCTGGGCCCCCGGCGCCATCTTCGACCTGGTCGGCAAGGCCGGTCAGGTGGAGCAGTTGGAGCTGGAGAAGACCCTGAACATGGGTGTCGGCATGATGGCCGTCGTTCCGCAGGAGTCGGTGGACGTGGCGCTGACCGCGCTGGCCGACCGGGGTGTCGACGCGTGGGTCGCGGGAGAGATCCTGGAACGCGGCGACCACGCCGAGGGTGCGACCATGACCGGTTCCTACGCGAGCTGAGCAGCACTGAAACCCGGCCCGGGGCGATGCCCTGGACCGGGTTTCAGTCTTTTTGTCTGTCGTGCAGACGCCTCAGGGCGTCAAGCGCCGCGACGCTGTGACGACGGTCCGGACTCTTCGTCCTCGTCGTCGTCATCCGTGTTGTAGAGGTCCGCGTACCGAGCGTACGGGTCGTCCTCGTCCAGCTCGTCGTCGTCTACCTCGACCGGCTCGCTGACAGGCAGCGGTTCCACGGTCGATGCGCCCAGCTCGTTGGCCAGACGCGAGAGGTCAGTCCCGCCGCTGCTGTACTTCAGCTGGCGGGCGACCTTCGTCTGCTTGGCCTTTGCCCGGCCGCGCCCCATGGCTCGACCCCCTCGGTGACGGGGCTCGACGGCCCCAGAGTCTGACACGCGTTCATGGTTCGGAGCGGGCTCTCCGTGGAGAGACCGTCCGTAGGGGTTTAACGGTACCTGCTTCCGCGGCCATACGGTACGCCGCCCGCATGACGCGCCCCGGTGCAGAACCAACAAGGCGCCCCGTCCTCGCTGGTCAGCTGCGATTTTAACCTTTTCCTGGCGGGCGACCCGCCGAAGTGCAGTGAGTTCCGTCTCGCCGCACTCCGGAGGGCGCACCCGAAGGCCCCCGGAAGGGCCTAGACGGCGCGCGCGGCGCGGCCGTCGGCCATCCGCTGCTCGGCGATCCGGTCGGCCGCAGCGGCCGGCGGAATGCCGTCCGCCTTCGCACGAGCAAAGATCTCCAGCGTGGTGTCGAAGATCTTCGTCGCCTTGGCCTTGCAGCGGTCGAAGTCGAAGCCGCGCAGCTCGTCGGCGACCTGGATGACACCGCCCGCGTTGACCACGTAGTCGGGCGCGTAGAGGATCCCGCGGTCCGAGAGGTCCTTCTCGATGCCCGGGTGGGCGAGCTGGTTGTTCGCCGCACCGCAGACGATCGTCGCGGTGAGCGCCGGGACGGTCTCGTCGTTCAGGGCACCGCCGAGCGCGCAGGGGGCGTAGATGTCCAGGCCCTCGGTGCGGATCAGCGCGTCCGTGTCCGCCACGGCGGTGACCTTGCCGGGGTGCTTGTCCAGGATCCGGCGGACGGACTCTTCCCGCACGTCCGTGATCACGACCTCGGCGCCGTCCTCCAGCAGGTGCTCGACCAGGTAGTGCCCGACCTTGCCGACACCGGCCACGCCGACCTTGCGCCCGCGCAGGGTCGGGTCGCCCCACAGGTGCTGGGCGCTGGCGCGCATGCCCTGGAAGACACCGAAGGCGGTGAGGACCGAGGAGTCGCCCGCGCCGCCGTTCTCGGGGGAGCGGCCGGTCGCCCAGCGGGTCTCGCGGGCCACGACGTCCATGTCGGCCACGTAGGTGCCGACGTCGCAGGCGGTCACGTAGCGGCCGCCGAGGGACTCCACGAACCGGCCGTAGGCCAGCAGCAGTTCCTCGGTCTTGATGGCGTCCGGGTCGCCGATGATCACGGCCTTGCCGCCGCCGAGGCCGAGGCCGGCCATGGCGTTCTTGTACGACATGCCGCGCGAGAGGTTCAGCGCGTCCAGGACGGCCTCCTCGTCGGAGGCGTACGCGTGGAAGCGCGTACCGCCGAGGGCGGGGCCCAGGGCGGTGGAGTGGATGGCGATGACGGCCTTCAGGCCGGTGGCGCGGTCCTGGCACAGCACGACTTGCTCGTGGCCGCCCTGCTCCGTACGGAACAGGGTGTGCAGGACGCCGTCGGTCATTTCGGTCACGGTGGTGACTCCCATGGAAGAGATGCGGCGGAAAGACGCCCGCCCTGCGGGTGGGGGAGGGCGTGCTGGGAGCAGAGTAAGACCTGGGGGCCGCCCGTAGGTGAGCTGTCCGAGGATCGAAACACTCCCGTGGTGCGCGCGGGCGGCAGCGTCCGGAGGTGAACCCGACCCCGCGGAGGGGCAATACGAGAGCGTGAGCGAATCCTCCGAACTCCCGCTGCCGTCCGCGCGCTCGGCGCCGACCGTCCCGTACGCCTCCTACCTGCGCGTCTACGAGCCCTTGGCGGCCTTCGCCGAGCCGGAGCGCACGCATTGGGCCGACTACGCCCGGCGCGGGGCGGCCCCGACCGCCCAGGACGAACTGCGCAGGTCACTGTCGGACTTGGTGCGGGTCCCGCTGGTGGGGGTGCCGGCCCACGAGAGCGCGGACGCCTTCACGGCGGTGGTCGACGGGGTGCTGCTGGTCTGCCCGTGGCGCACCCGGCTCCGCGGCTGGCTGGCCCTCCAGGAACTCGTCGAGTGGTTTCCGCGGCCGGTGCTGGACGCCGCGCTGCCACCGGGAGCGCGCCGCCGGGCGGCCGAGGACTACGAGCGCTGGCGCGAACGGAACCCGGACGCGCGCCCCTGGATCCGTACGGGGGTGTGGCAGGTTCCGCTGCGTTGGTTCGTGCTGGTGGCGGACGAGGAGCGGGACCACGTGCCCGGCGAGCGGCTGCGCTACCGCACGCCGATGGTCCAGGCCCGGCGGCGGCTCGCCCGCGCGCTGCGGACCCTGCGGGACGCGGAGGGGTACGGGATGCTCGCCGACGGACTGGTGGAGGTGGGGAGCTGGCTGGAGGAGTTCCACCCGCGCTCGATGGTCGAGCTGGACTACGGAGGGCTGCTGCACGCCCTGCCGGCGGATCGACTGGCGGCCGACCGCTCGGCCGGGGACCTCGCGGCGGGTATCGCGGCCCTGCGGGCCGGGGACGCGCGGGGCGCGACCGAGGTCTACGAGGAGTTGGCGGAGCGGTGGCGGGCGGTCCGGGAGCGGCTTTTCGCGAATTAGGCCGAAAGGTGCCTGTGTGGCTGGTTTCACCTAGAAGGGGTTAGTGCGTATCGTCCGGTATCGGTCGATCGGTCAATAGTGGCTGATCAGAGGCTTGATCATGGCATTTGGGACGTAGTGCCAGGACCTACGTCCCGATACGGGCCATTGGCCCAAGCGTGACGGACCGCACTAACTACACCCTTGCGCCCTTCCCCTACCCTCGTGCCAAAATAGGACAAGGAGTCCGGGGAGGGTTCCTTCCGCCCAACTAAGGGCGGAATGCTCGGCATTGCACTCTATGGGGGGTCTGGTGACTCCTGATCGCTCTGTGACTGATCGTCACAGTGGGGTGACTGTCCGTTATGGGACGGTCCATCGGCTTCCGCCGCTGATGAACACCTCGGAGGGCAATTCCGTCGGTTTGGCCGTCGAGGCTGGACGGATGGTGTAGTTGTAGTGCCGAGGACAAGCCGTTCGTCCTATAACCGACTCGGCCCGCGTATGTCCATTTCGGGCAACGCGGGCCAAGGTGCAGAATTTAGAGGAAAGAACCGAGATGGTTCGGTTCTCCCGAGGAGGCCGCTCATGACCGCTCGCACCCCTGATGCCGAGCCGCTGCTGACCCCGGCTGAGGTTGCCACGATGTTCCGCGTGGACCCGAAGACGGTCACCCGCTGGGCCAAGGCTGGCAAGCTCACGTCCATCCGCACCCTGGGTGGACACCGCCGGTACCGCGAGGCCGAGGTTCGCGCACTGCTCGCGGGAATTCCGCAGCAGCGCAGCGAGGCCTGAGGTCGCGCAAACACCCCGCTTTAACGGGTCTATATCGGGTCCCCCAATCCGATGAAACCCACATAGCTTCATACGGCTGGGCCTGCCCCAACAGGTCCGAGGTCGTTCGATCGCGCTGGACTCCGCCGGGTCCAGCGCGATCTTTTTATGCCCAGGTCAGGGCGGTCTCGAGCGCGCACGGGAGCGCCGGCGGGGTAGGTGCCATTGCACATATTCTATCGAGCAGGCGTATAGGTGCGATAAAAGTGTGAGTCCCAAAAACTCATCCGGTGACTCCCGTCACAGATGATCACTCTTGTATATCCGGTATTGCACCCCGTAAAGGGGACCCGCATCGAGAGGCGCATCATGCGAACGGGGGATTCCGGGTGACGGTCGGCCGGGAAGGCTCCCACGACCCCACGACCCCACGGCTCCGGAGGGGGCAGGGAGCAGGCGGGCAGGAGGAGCACGAGGGGCAGGAGGAGCAGGAGGGGCCGGGGCGGGTTCGGAGGGGGGCCCGGGGCGCGCTCGTGTCCGCCCCGCAGACGCGGCGGACACGACCCGGAGGTGTCCACGGGCACTGCGGGTGCTCCACGGCCTCCGGGCGACCTCCAAGGCCGCCCGGGCGGTGTCGCCCGCCAACGCGTCAGGGCCCGTATCCCCAGAGGGATACGGGCCCTGACGTTTCTGCGAACCTGACGGGACTTGAACCCGCGACCTCCACCTTGACAGGGTGGCGAGCTAACCAACTGCTCCACAGGTCCTAGATTTGCGGCCGCTCGGCGGCTGCGAATCAGACTGTACCGCAGCTCAGGGGGTGCAGTCGAACCGGATCACGGAGCCGCCGCGTCCACCGCCTTCACGATCCGCTTGTCGGAGATCGGGTAAGCCGTCCCGAGTGCGTGCGCGAAGTAACTGACGCGAAGTTCCTCGATCATCCAGCGGATGTCGGTGACCGTGGACGGGACGGGCCGCCCCTTCGGCAACTGCTCCAGCAGCCAGGCGTACTCGTCCTGCATCTCGTGGACCTTCTCCATGCGCGTGGTGTCGCGCTGGACGCCCGTGGGCATCTGCTGGAGCCGTCGGTCCACCGCCACCAGGTAGCGCATCAGGTCCGCCAGTCGGCGCAGCCCCGTGAGCGTCACGAAACCGGCCGGCATGAGGGCCGCCAGCTGCGTCTTGACGTCCTGGATGTTCGCGACCAGCGCCAGGCTGCCCGTGGCCTTCAGCCGGCGCTCACAGGCCTGCCAGGCGGCCAGCACCTGCTGCACCTGGCCGACCGTGCGCACGGTCGTGTCCACCAGGTCGGCGCGGACGGCTTCGTAGAGCTTCCGGAAGTCCGCCTCGTCCCATGCGGGGCCACCGTGGTCGGCGATCAGCTTGTCGGTCGCCGCGGTCGCGCAGTCGTCGAAGAGCGCCTGGATGGAACCGTGCGGGTTCCTGGACAGGGCCAGCTTCTGCTGGTTGGTCAGGTGGTCCGAGGCGAACTTCGCCGGGTTCACCGGGATGTTCAGCAGGATGAGCCGCCGGGTGCCCAGCCACATGGCCTGCTGCTGCTCGGCCTCGGTGTCGAAGAGCCGTACGGACACGCTCGTGCCCTCGTCCACCAGCGCCGGGTACGCCTTCACCGGCTGACCGGCGCGCCGGGTCTCGAAGACCTTGGTCAGCGTGCCGATCGTCCAGTCGGTCAGCCCGGTCCGCTCCACCGACTCCCCGCCCGCCCGTTCGGCGGTGGCCGCGGCGGCCTTGGAGAGGGCCTGGCGGGCCTTCGGCTTCAGCCTCAGGCGCAGGGCCTCCAGGTCCTTGTCCTCGGCGAGGTTCTTGCGGCGCTCGTCGACGATCCGGAAGGTGATCTTCAGATGGTCCGGGATCCGGGTGAGGTCGAAGTCCTCGGCCGACACCGGGACCCCGACCATCCGCTGGAGCTCGCGCGCGAGGGTGACCGGCAGCGGCTCCTGCAGGGGCACCGCCGTGTCCAGGAAGCGGCCGGCGAAGTTCGGCGCGGGCACGTAGTGCCGGCGGATCGGCTTCGGCAGCGAGCGGATCAGCTCGGTGACGACCTCCTCGCGCAGGCCCGGGATCTGCCAGTCGAAACCCTCGTCGGTGACCTGGTTCAGCACCTGGAGCGGGATGTGGACGGTCACGCCGTCGGCGTCCGCGCCCGGCTCGAACTGGTAGGTCACCCGGAACTTCAGCTGACCCTGGCGCCAGGAGTCCGGGTAATCGGCCTTGGTGACCCCGGCCGCCTTCTCGGTCAGCAGCATCTCCCGCTCGAAGTCGAGGAGTTCGGGCTCCTCGCGCTTCTTGTGCTTCCACCAGGAGTCGAAGTGCGCCCCCGAGACCACGTGGGCGGGGATCTTCTGGTCGTAGAAGTCGAAGAGCGTCTCGTCGTCCACCACGATGTCGCGGCGACGGGCCCGGTTCTCCAGCTCCTCCACCTCGGTGAGGAGCTTGCGGTTGTCGGCGTAGAACTTGTGGTGGGTGCGCCAGTCGCCCTCGACCAGCGCGTTGCGGATGAACAGCTCGCGCGAGACCTCGGCGTCGATCCGGCCGTAGTTGATCTTCCGCTGGGCCACGATCGGTACGCCGTACAGCGTGACCTTCTCGTACGCCATCACGGCCGCCTGGTCCTTCTCCCAGTGCGGCTCGCTGTACGTGCGCTTGACCAGGTGCTGCGCCAGCGGCTCCACCCACTCGGGCTCCACCTTGGCGTTCACCCGGGCCCACAGCCGCGAGGTCTCCACCAGCTCGGCCGACATCACGAACTTCGGCTGCTTCTTGAAGAGCGACGACCCCGGGAAGATCGCGAACTTGGCGCTCCGGGCACCGAGGTACTCGTTCTTGTCGGTGTCCTTGAGCCCGATGTGCGAGAGCAGTCCGGACAGCAGCGACACGTGGACGACCTGCTCGGGGGCGTCGGCCTCGTTGACGTGGATGCCCATGCCCTTGGCGACCGTGCGCAGCTGGGAGTAGATGTCCTGCCACTCGCGGATCCGCAGGAAGTTCAGGTACTCCTGCTTGCACATCCGGCGGAACGAGGACGAGCCGCGCTCCTTCTGCTGCTCCCGCACGTAGCGCCACATGTTCAGGAACGAGAGGAAGTCGCTGGTCTCGTCCTTGAAGCGGGCGTGGTTCTGGTCGGCCTGGGTCTGCTTGTCCGAGGGCCGTTCGCGCGGGTCCTGGATGGACAGGGCCGCCGCGATGACCATGACCTCGCGGACGCAGTTGTTCTTGTCGGCCTCGATGACCATGCGGGCCAGCCGCGGGTCCACCGGGAGCTGGGAGAGCTGGCGGCCCATCTGCGTCAGGCGCTGCCCCTTCTTCCCCTCCGGGGAGGACTTCTCGGCCGCCTCGAGCGCGCCGAGCTCCTGGAGGAGCTGCACGCCGTCGCGGATGTTGCGGTGGTCCGGCGGGTCGATGAAGGGGAACTTCTCGATCTCGCCGAGGCCGGCCGCGGTCATCTGGAGGATGACGGAGGCCAGGTTCGTCCGGAGGATCTCGGCGTCGGTGAACTCGGGACGCGCGTCGAAGTCGCCCTCGGAGTACAGCCGGATGCAGATTCCGTCGCTGGTACGTCCGCAGCGGCCCTTGCGCTGGTTGGCGCTGGCCTGCGAGATCCGCTCGATCGGCAGGCGCTGGACCTTGGTGCGGTGGCTGTAGCGGGAGATCCGGGCGGTGCCCGGGTCGATCACGTACTTGATGCCGGGGACGGTCAGCGAGGTCTCGGCGACGTTGGTCGCGAGCACGATCCGGCGGCCGGTGTGCTGCTGGAAGACGCGGTGCTGCTCGGCGTGCGAGAGGCGTGCGTAGAGGGGGAGGACCTCGGTGGAACGGAGGTTCCGTTTGGTCAGGGCGTCCGCCGTGTCGCGGATCTCCCGCTCGCCGGAGAGGAAGACCAGGATGTCGCCCGGACCCTCCGACTGGAGCTCGTCCACGGCCTCGCAGATCGCGGTGATCTGGTCCCGGTCGGAGTCGTCGCCGTCCTCGGCGTCCTCTTCCAGGAGCGGCCGGTAGCGCACCTCCACCGGATACGTGCGCCCGCTGACCTCGACGATCGGGGCGTCGCCGAAGTGCCGGGAGAAGCGCTCGGGATCGATGGTGGCCGAGGTGATGACGACCTTGAGGTCGGGGCGCTTGGGCAGCAGCGTGGCCAGGTAGCCCAGCAGGAAGTCGATGTTCAGCGAGCGCTCGTGGGCCTCGTCGATGATGATCGTGTCGTAGGCGCGCAGCTCGCGGTCCGTCTGGATCTCGGCGAGCAGGATGCCGTCCGTCATCAGCTTCACGAAGGTCGCGTCCTGGTCCACCTGGTCGGTGAAGCGGACCTTCCAGCCGACGGTCTGGCCGATCTCGGACTTCAGCTCCTCGGCGATCCGCTCCGCGACCGTGCGGGCGGCGATCCGGCGGGGCTGGGTGTGCCCGATCATGCCCCGGACGCCGCGGCCCAGCTCCATGCAGATCTTGGGGATCTGCGTGGTCTTGCCGGACCCGGTCTCGCCCGCGACGATCACGACCTGGTGGTCGCGTATCGCCTCGGCGATCTCGTCCTTCTTCTGGCTGACGGGCAGGTTCTCGGGATACGTGACCTCCGGCATCCGCGAGGCACGGCCGGCCAGTCGCTCGGCGGCCTTGGTGGCCTCCGCGGCGATCTCGTCGAGCACGGCCTGCTTGGCCTCGGGCTTGCGGATACGGCGGGCGCCTTCGAGGCGGCGGCCGAGGCGGTGCGCGTCACGGAGGGAGATCTCACCGAGAAGCGTCTGCAGGGCGGCGAAGGAAGTAGACATACCTGGTCGAGGATCTCACCTGGGCCCTCCGGGTGGCGAACGCATTTGTGGGGCGGACCCGTACCATTTCGGGACGAGTCCGTCGGTCGTACGAGTGAGAGGCAGCCCACCTTGTCCCGCCCCCGTCACGTCTGGCACCTGCTCGGCGTGGTCCTGGCGGTACTCCTGGGCTGTGCGGCCCCGGCGGTGGCGGTCGACCCGGCGGCCCGGACGGCTCAGACACCGGCCGCGGACTCGACCCCGGCCCCGGTCCTGACCCCGGCCCCGGTCCTGACCCCGGCCCCGGTCCTGTACCCGGCTTCTGCCTCGGTCCCGGCTCCGGCCCCGGTCCTGGCCCCGGCTCCTGCTTCGGCGGCCGTCCCGGCTCCGGCCAACGACCCGGCCGCGGCGCGGCCCCGCGCGGCCGTCTCCACCGACGGCACGGGCGGGCCCGCCTGCGCCCCGGTGGCCCCCGAGCGCGGCGGTACGCCCGCCGTCCCCGCGCGCGCCTGGGGCGAGCACGCCCAGGTCCCGCCGGTCCGGGCGGCGCCCGAGGAGGCCGGTCCGGCCGCGGCCGTGCCCGTACGGACCCCCGTACGCGGCCCCGACCGCCCGGCCCCCGACCGGCTGGAGCTCTGCGTGATGCGGGTCTAGACGGACCGGTCCCACCGGTCCGTCCATTCCCACCCACCCGCAGCACTGGAGCACCCGCATGCCCTCTTCCAAGAAGCCCTCCGCCAAGAAGTCCTCCGCCAAACCCCTGCTGTTCTCCGCCGGGGTGGCCCTCGCCGCGATCGCCCTCGGTCTCGTCTCCTGGCAGGCCACCGCTCCCGCCGAGACCGGTTCGGCCGGGTCCGGCGCCGTCGCCGCGCCCCGGACCGACCCCGCCGCTGAGCTCAAGGCACTGGCCCGGCGCGAGTCCGGCGACAAGCTCGCCGTCGGCCGTGCCGACGCGCCCGTCGTGCTCATCGAGTACTCCGACTTCAAGTGCGGCTACTGCGGCAAGTTCGCCCGGGACACCGAGCCCGAACTGGTGAAGAAGTACGTCGAGGACGGCACCCTGCGCATCGAGTGGCGCAACTTCCCGATCTTCGGCGCCGAGTCCGAGGCCGCGGCCAAGGCCGCCTGGGCGGCCGGGCAGCAGGACCGCTTCGACGCCTTCCACGCCGCCGCCTACGCCGGCGGCTCGAAGGAGAAGGGCTTCGCCGAGCCCCGGCTCGTGGAGCTGGCCCGGGAGGCCGGGGTGCCCGATCTGGAGCGCTTCAAGGCGGACATGGCCGGCGAGCAGGCCACGGCGGCCCTGAAGAAGGACCAGGAGGAGGGCTACCGCATCGGCGTCACCTCCACCCCGTCCTTCCTGCTGAACGGCAAGCCCATTGCCGGTGCCCAGCCGCTCGACACCTTCACGGCCGCCATCGCCAGGGCGAAGGCCGAGGCGGCGGAGCAGTGACCGACATCGGATACCTGGCCGCCCTGCTGGGCGGCCTCCTCGCGCTGCTCAGCCCCTGCAGCGCCCTGCTGCTGCCGGCCTTCTTCGCGTACTCCATCGACTCCACCTCGCGGCTCCTGGCGCGCACCGGGATCTTCTACGCGGGCCTCGCGAGCACCCTGGTACCGCTGGGGGCGGCCGGCTCGTACGCAGGGCGGTTCTTCCACGGCAACCGCGACCAGCTCGTGCTGGCGGGCGGCTGGCTGATCATCGCGCTCGGCCTCGCGCAGATCCTGGGCCTCGGCTTCGCCCCGAAGCGGATCTCGGAGCTGTCGGGCCGGATCCGGCCGACCACCGTTCTGTCGGTGTACGCGCTCGGCGCGGTCTACGGGCTGGCCGGGTTCTGCGCCGGCCCGATCCTGGGCAGCGTCCTGACGGTCGCGGCGGTGAGCGGCAGCCCCGTCTACGGCGGCCTGCTGCTCGCGGTCTACGCCCTGGGGATGGCCGTACCGCTGTTCGTACTGGCGCTGCTGTGGGAGCGGTTCGACCTGGGCCGGCGGCGCTGGCTGCGCGGCCGGGTCCTGCGCGTCGGCCGCTTCGAGCTGCACACCACCTCGCTGCTGTCCGGGCTGTTCTTCATCACCCTGGGCGTGCTGTTCCTCGCCTACGACGGGGCGAGCGCGCTGCCGGGGCTGCTGGACGTGGACGACTCGTTCGCCGTGGAGCAGCGGCTCCGCGCGCTGGCCGACGCGGTTCCGGACGGGGCGCTGCTCGCCCTGGTCGCCGCCGGAGCGGCGGCCGTCGGCGTGGTGCAGTGGCGCCGCAGGGAGCGGGCGGCGGCGGCAGAGACCGAAGGGGAGTAACCACAGAAGGCCCCGTCCGATGGACGGGGCCTTCTTGATGGTGGCTGGGGCCGGGGTCGAACCGGCGACCTATCGCTTTTCAGGCGATCGCTCGTACCAACTGAGCTACCCAGCCACGAAACCGTTTCCGGTTTCAGCGATCCTGACGGGACTTGAACCCGCGACCTCCACCTTGACAGGGTGGCGAGCTAACCAACTGCTCCACAGGACCTTGCAGTGTGCGAGACCAAGTCTTGCACACGGTAATGCGTACCCCCAACGGGATTCGAACCCGTGCTACCGCCTTGAAAGGGCGGCGTCCTGGGCCACTAGACGATGAGGGCTAAAGGCCCGCCGGGCACTTCTCAGCGCGTCGGGGACGTGAGAAGCATATGGGATCCGGGGAGCTATCGCCAAAACGGTTTCCCCCGGAGCGACAATGGCCGGGTGCTGGAGATGACGCGCGAGGAGTTCGAAGAGCTCGTCGCAGAGGCCCTGGACCGGATCCCGCCGGAGCTGACGCGGCTGATGGACAACGTGGCGGTGTTCGTCGAGGACGAGCCGCCCGCCGACGATCCCGAGCTGCTCGGTCTGTACGAGGGGACTCCGCTGACGGACCGCGGCGAGTGGTACGCCGGGGTGCTGCCGGACCGGATCACCATCTACCGCAATCCCACGTTGCGCATGTGCGAGGACCGGGAGAGCGTGGTCGCGGAGACGGAGGTCACCGTGGTGCACGAGATCGCCCACCACTTCGGGATCGACGACGAGCGGCTGCACGCGCTGGGGTACGGGTGACGCGGCCGCTCCCGGTGCCCGGCGACGGGGCGGAGCGGGCGGTGGATGATCCGGAGGCAATTGATCCGGACGTCGACCTGCACGTACCCGCGCAGCGCACCGAGCCGCAGGGCCGGGTGCTCGCGGCGGTGGCGGCGGGCGGCGCGCTCGGGGGCGCGGCACGGTACGGGATCTCCCTGCTGTGGCCGGCCGGGCCCGGGGCCTTCCCGTGGGCGACCCTGTGGATCAACGCCTCCGGCAGCGCGCTGATCGGCGTGCTCATGGTGCTGATCAGCGAGGGCGGCCGGACGGCCCCGCATCCGCTGCTGCGGCCCTTCGTCGGGGTCGGCGTGCTGGGCGGCTTCACCACCTTCTCCACCTACGCGGTGGACTTCTCGAGGCTCCTGGACGAGGGGGAGACGGGGGCCGCCCTGGCCTACGGCGGGCTCACGGTGGTGGCGGCGCTCGGCGCCGTGTGGGCGGCGGCTGCAGCGACCCGGCTCGCGGTCCGCGGGCCCGGAAGCGGGCACGGGCGCGGGCGCGTTCCGCGGTGAACTGGCTGCTCGTGGTGGTGGGCGCGGCCGTCGGCGCGCCGCTCCGCTACCTGTTGGACCGTGCGGTGCAGGCGCGGCACGACTCCCTCTTCCCCTGGGGCACCTTCGTGGTCAACGCGGTCGCCTGCCTGGTGCTCGGGGGGTTGACCGGGGCGGCGTTGGCGGGGGCCGCTCCCTCGCGGCTGCAGTTGCTGCTCGGGGCCGGGCTGTGCGGGGCGCTCAGCACGTATTCGACGTTCTCGTACGAGACGCTGCGGCTGGCCGAGCGCGGCCGGGGGTTCCTGGCCGCGGCGAACGTGGGGATGTCGGTGCTGGTCGGGCTCGGCGCGGTGCACCTCGGGTCGCAGGTGGCGCGGCAGCTCTTCGGCTGAGGGGTTCGGCTCGGGGGCTCCACCGGGGCTCCGCTCCCGGGCTCCGCTCCGGGGCTCCGTTACTGGGCTCCGCCCCCGGGTGTTCGTCGCAGGGCGTGTCCCTTACGGGTCAAAGGGAGTTGGGCACATTGACCCGCTCATGCGGAACGTTCGCCCTCAGGCTCCGGAGGTGCCCCCGTGCGCCAGTTGTCCGCTTCCCTCCGACTGGCCGTCACCGCGCTCGCGGTCGCGGCGACGGCCGGCTGCATGAGTGTCGGTGAGAACGCGGCGAAGCCCGGGCCCTCCGCTCCGGGGGACCGCCGCAGCGGCGCCGAAGCCGGCCCGGGGAACGTCTCGGGACGGGGCACCGGGGTCCGCGGCAACGGGCACGGCACGAAGGACGGTACGGGGAGCCAGGACGGCCGGCACAAGGACGACGGCAAGGCCTCCGGCGCGACCGGAGCCTCGCCGAGCCCGGGCGCGCCGACCGGCCGGCCGGGGGTGCCCGCGCCGTCAGCGGGACCGGGCGGCGGCGCGGGCGGGCAGGGCCCGCAGCAACCCACCACGGGCGGGTCGGGCGGGTCGGGCGGTGGGCCCGGCGGCCCGGGCGGTTCGGCCGGCGGACAGCAGTCGGCGAGCCCGACCCCGGCACCCCCGGCCACGACTCCCCCTGTGACGGAACCCACGTTGGCGCCGCCGAGCCCGCAGCCGGAGCCGACCACCCAGCCGGCCCCCGAGCTCTAGGCCGGGCGGGCGTCCGGCCGGGTCCGGCAGGACCCGGTCCGCTACCGATGCCGGAGGCGTCTTCGCAGGTCAGAGACGTTTCTGCGGGGGCGACTTGCCAGACCCCCAGGAGGGTGCGTATGGTTATAGATCGTTTGATCCCATTGCCCGGCGCCGAATCCGAAGAGCGCCGTGTGGCGCGTACTCTCCCTAGCCGTGGCTGACCGCATTGAGGCGGTCGATTTGCGATTCACGGAGTTTGGGCGCGTGCCGAGACTCCGGAAGGTTTCGCATTTCGCATGTCCATTTCCAGCTCTGACCGTTCCGTCATGCCCGAGAACGACTCCAACGAGATGATCGACGCCGAGGCCCTCGTGGTCACCGAGGCGATCGAGGCCGCTGAGGCCAACGAGATCATCGAGGCTCTTGAGGCCGACGTGAACACCGACGGGTCCTACGAGGACTCGACCACCGACTTCGACGACGACGCTGACGCTGACGCGGAGCCCTCGATCACCTTCGGCGACCTCGGTCTCCCCGAGGGCGTCGTGCGCAAGCTCGCGCAGAACGGCGTCACCACCCCCTTCCCGATCCAGGCCGCGACCATCCCGGACGCCCTGGCCGGCAAGGACATCCTCGGCCGTGGTCGCACCGGCTCCGGCAAGACCCTCTCCTTCGGTCTGCCGACCCTGGCGCAGCTCGCCGGCGGTTTCACCGAGAAGAAGAAGCCCCGCGCCATCATCCTCACGCCGACGCGTGAGCTCGCGATGCAGGTCGCGGACGCCCTCCAGCCGTACGGCGACGTGCTCGGCCTGAAGATGAAGGTCGTCTGCGGCGGTACCTCCATGAGCAACCAGATCTACGCCCTGGAGCGCGGCGTCGACATCCTCGTCGCCACCCCGGGCCGTCTGCGCGACATCATCAACCGTGGCGCCTGCTCCCTGGAGAACGTCCAGGTCGCGGTCCTCGACGAGGCCGACCAGATGGCCGACCTGGGCTTCCTGCCCGAGGTCACCGAGCTGCTCGACCAGATTCCCGGCGGCGGCCAGCGCATGCTCTTCTCCGCCACCATGGAGAACGAGATCGGCACGCTGGTCAAGCGCTACCTGTCCAACCCCGTCACGCACGAGGTCGACAGCGCGCAGGGCAACGTCACGACCATGACGCACCACGTCCTCGTCGTGAAGCCGAAGGACAAGGCGCCGGTCACGGCCGCCATCGCCGCCCGCAAGGGCCGCACCATCATCTTCGTCCGCACCCAGCTGGGCGCCGACCGCATCGCCGAGCAGCTCGTCGAGGCCGGCGTGAAGGCCGACGCGCTGCACGGCGGCATGACGCAGGGTGCCCGTACCCGCGTCCTCGCCGACTTCAAGGACGGCTACGTCAACGCGCTCGTCGCCACCGACGTCGCCGCCCGCGGCATCCACGTCGACGGCATCGACCTGGTCCTGAACGTGGACCCGGCCGGCGACCACAAGGACTACCTGCACCGCTCGGGCCGTACCGCCCGCGCCGGCAAGTCCGGTGTCGTGGTCTCCCTCGCGCTGCCGCACCAGCGTCGCCAGATCTTCCGCCTGATGGAGGACGCGGGCGTCGACGCCTCGCGTCACATCGTCCAGGGCGCCGGCGCCTTCGAGCCGGAGGTCGCCGAGATCACCGGTGCCCGTTCGCTGACCGAGGTCCAAGCCGACTCCGCCAACAACGCCGCCAAGCAGGCCGAGCGCGAGGTCGCCGAGCTGACCAAGCAGCTGGAGCGCCTGACCCGCCGTGCCGGCGAGCTGCGCGAGGAGGCCGACCGCCTCGTCGCCCGCTCCGCCCGTGAGCGCGGCGAGGACCCGGAGGCCGCTGTCGCCGAGGTGGCCGAGGCCGCCGAGGCCGAGGTCGCGGCTGCCGCCGCTGCCGCTGCCGCCGAGATCGCGGCGCAGGAGCGCCGCGAGGAGCACCGCGCCCAGCGTGACGACCGTGGCAACTTCGAGCGTCGCGACAACCGTGGCGGCGACCGCGGTGGCGACCGTGGTGGCTTCCGCCGTGACGACCGCGGTGACCGCGGTGACCGCGGTGGCCGTCCGTCCGGTGGCTTCAACCGCGATGACCGTGGTGGCGAGCGTGGTGGCTTCCGCCGCGATGACCGTCCGTCGGGTGGCTTCCGCTCCGGTGGCGACCGTCCGTCCGGTGGTGGCTTCCGTCGTGACGACCGTCCGTCCGGTGGCTTCAACCGCGATGACCGTGGTGGCGAGCGTGGTGGCTTCCGCCGCGATGACCGTCCGTCGGGTGGCTTCCGCTCCGGTGGCGACCGTCCGTCCGGTGGTGGCTTCCGTCGTGACGACCGTCCGTCCGGTGGCTTCAACCGCGATGACCGTGGTGGCGAGCGTGGTGGCTTCCGCCGCGACGACCGTCCCTCCGGCAGCTTCAACCGTGACGACCGCTCCTCCGGCGGCTTCCGCTCCGGTGGCGGCGACCGCCCGTTCAACCGCGACCGTCGTGACGACCGTCCGTCCGGTGGCTTCCGCTCCGGTGGCGGCGACCGCCCGTACGGCCGTCGTGACGACCACCGTCCGTCCGGCTCCGGTTCCACCGGCGGCTTCGGCGGCCGCCGCGACGACAAGCCGCGCTGGAAGCGCAACGGCTGATCGCGGCTGAGCTGAACCCCTGAGGAAGGGCCCGTACGGCACCTGAGTGCCGTACGGGCCCTTTCCTCGCTCCAGGGGAACTGATGGTGCGTAACGCCCCTTCGGGGGTCGGCCCGAGGCCCTGCGGCACCCCACCGAACCCGTGGCGACAGGCCGGCCGACGGATACCCGATCGGCTGACCGGCGCGGTCCGGCTATGCTCTGGGGTGAGCACCTGGAGGGCCATTAGCTCAATTGGCAGAGCAGCGGACTTTTAATCCGTTGGTTGTCGGTTCGAGTCCGACATGGCCTACCGCTCGCAGGTGGCGGGTTAACCCGCCTGACCTGCTACTTAGCGCCTCGACCGGCTTCGGCCGGTCGAGGCGCTTCGTCGTTCCCGGCCCCGTGCGGGGGGTGAGCGCCTCCACGGAGTTGGGCGTGATCGGCTTCCCGTCCCGTCCAACTGAAGCCAAGGGCAAGGCCGTGCTGGGAGGCTGAGCGCATTTGATGAAGAAAGCCCTCAAGATCGCTGAAGATGGGGCGGTGCGGTGGTGCCGTGCCGGGAGACATGAGCGAGCGAGGGGAACGAGGACCGCGTGACTGACGTTGAGCGCATGCTCGAAGAGGCGCAGGCGATGATGACGGAAGAAGTCTTCGAGGGGGTGCTGAAGGCGCAAGGCATTGACCCCGACGACCTGTCTGCCCTCCTGGACCTGCTCGCCATCGGCCTCACGAACGGCTCGTGGCGCAACAGCTGCGTGGAGAACTGGCATGCCGAAGGCAGGCTGTCCGACGGCGACATGCTGCGGATCAACAGCCACACCACGCTCGGCATACGCCAGCGCCTCCGCGGATGGTGCACGGAGTACGGCATCACCTCGGGGAGCAGCGAAGCGTTCACGAACGTCACGGTCGAGGACGTGGACGTCCTCGGGCATCGACTCTTCAGGTGGCTGACCAACCCCGACCGCAAGCTTCCGACCGGCATGACCTTGGGCGAGCTCGCGCGAACCGAAGAAGACCTCGCGGAGTACGAGGACCATGCGGACGGAAAGCTGGGAGCCTTCGCCGGACAGATGGAGAAGAAGGGCGTCCGCCACGGCATCCTCTACACGGCTGGCCACGGCGCACTGGCGTGCGACCGCTGGTGGGGTCATCCCACCTGGCCGGCGCGCGTCGACCGTTTCCTGTCCGTACTGGACACCCCCGCGGACCCCCACTGGGGCACTGATGGCGAGCGCCTCAAGCACCTGGGCCCGCAGCCTGCTGCCCTTCAGGATCGTGCTGCCCTGCGCAGGACGCTCCTGCGGACGCCTTGGGAGCTCGGAACGCAGGACGCGGAGTGGGTCGTGGACTCCGGGATCGGGTACCTGATGGTGACCGTCTGAGGGCGGTCTCCACGCAGCGACCCGTCGGTGATCCAGACCCGTGCTCTTCGCCCACGCGTGCGGTAACGCGCTCCTGGGATGTGTAGAATTCGGCGCAGAGAGTCGGACCCGACCACACGGTCGCACGGTCTGGCGATCGAAGAATTTCGGTGGTCATTGCGTTAGGGAAACGCCCGGTTACATTCCGAACCCGGAAGCTAAGCCTTTCAGCGCCGATGGTACTGCAGGGGGGACCCTGTGGGAGAGTAGGACGCCGCCGAATAGATTTAAGAGGCCCTGTCTGCGGATCCGCAGACAGGGCCTCTCTTTGTTCCGCCTCCGGCCGGGCGGGGTGCTTCGCCGTACCGGTAAATCCGGTGATCCCACGAGTCGTTGCGGGTAGCGTCGCCGACCATGACGCCTGCTCTGCGTACCGAACGCCTGCTCCTCGACCCGTACGTCCCCGAGGACGAGGAAGGTTTCGTGGCGCTCTTCCAGGACGCCCGAGTGTCCCGGTGGATGGGGGACGGTCCCACTTCCGAGGCTGAGGACCGGGCGCTCTTCGGGCGGATCTTCACCAAGGTCTACGCCGAGAACCTCTTCGACGTGTGGGCCGTGCGCCGGGACGGCAGGCTGGTCGGGCACGCCGAGATCAAGCGGACCGACGAGGTCGACGGCCACGAGATCATCTACGCGCTGGCCCCCGAGGCTTGGGGAGCGGGCCTCGGTACCGAGATCGCCGAGGCGATCGTCGCGTACGGCTTCGGCTCCCTCGACCTGACCGAGGTGCACGCCACCGTGGCCGACGCCAACGCCGCCTCCCTGGTGCTGCTGGAGCGCATCGGCTTCGCCCACGTCCGTGACGTGCGGGAGGACGACGGCAGCACCACCCGCGTGCTGACCCGCCGCCGGGATCCCGCCGCCTGAGGGCGTGCGCGAAGTGCCCCGACGGTCAATTGGTGAAGGGCACTCCCCGGATGGCGTACAGTTGTGTTTACCGACGCGGGGTGGAGCAGCTCGGTAGCTCGCTGGGCTCATAACCCAGAGGTCGCAGGTTCAAATCCTGTCCCCGCTACTCAGTACGAAGGCCCGGTTCCTCTTGAGGAACCGGGCCTTCGTCGTGTTCCGGCCCGCCGGGCCGTCTTTCCCCACCTCATTCCCCACCTCATTCCCCGCCTCTTTTCCCGCCTCGTCACCCGTCCGGCCGCCGTCGGGTCGCCGTACGCATGCTCCTGCCACCAGCCTTGAGGGGCGAGGAGGCGGCGGGCCCGGACCCGTGCGGCGGACCGGGCGGTAGGAGAGCAGCGTGGTGGGGCTGGGCCGGCAGGGCAACGGCGGTGGGCGCGCGGGCGGGGGCGGGAGCGGCGGGAGCGGCCTGGCCCGTCGCGTGGTCCGGGTGCTGCCCGTCGCACTGATCGCCCTCGGGATGGTCTTCGACGTGCTGACCCCGCCCAGCTTCACGGGGTCCCCGTTCTTCACGGCGGCCCCCTTGACCGCTGCCCCGCTGTTCACCTTCTGGGCCACCGCCCTGACGGGCTCCCTGGCCGTGTTCGCGGTGTTCGTGCTGCACGTCCTCAACGGCACCAGCTGGAAGGTCGAGGCGCTGACCGAGCTGGTGACCGTGCTGACCGTCGCCGGGCTGGCGCTCCTGATCAACCGCATGGTGCGGCGCAGCGGCGAGCGGCTCGCGTCGGCGCGCGGGATCGCGGAGGCGGCACAGCGGGCGGTGCTGCCGAAGCCGGCCGAGCGCATCGGGGGGCTGCACGTCTCCGCCTGGTACGAGGCCGCGCAGGCGGACGCCTTCATCGGCGGCGACCTGTACGCGGTCCAGGAAACCCCGTACGGAGTGCGGCTGGCGGTGGGCGACGTAAGGGGCAAGGGGCTGGGGGCGGTCGAGGCCGTCGCGGTGGTCCTCGGGGCGTTCCGGGAGGCGGCGGACACCGAGCCCACGCTGGAGGAGTTGGCGCAGCGGCTGGAGCGGGCGCTGGCTCGCGAGGGCACCCGGCGCGACAGCCTGGACGTGGTGGAGGGGTTCACGACGTGCGTGCTCGGGGAGATCCCGCCGGGCGTGAGTGTGCTGCGCCTGCTCAACCGGGGCCACCCCGAGCCGCTGCTGCTGCACGCGAACGGTGAGCTGGCGGTCCTCGCCCCGGCGGAGCCGGCCCTGCCGCTCGGCATGGGGGAGCTGGGCGGCTGGCCGGACCTGGTGCAGGAGTGGGCCTTCCCGGAGGGGACCACCCTGCTGCTCTACACGGACGGGTTGACCGAGGCACGGGACGGGGCGGGGGACTTCTACGACCCGGCGGACCGGCTGCGCGGGCGGATCTTTCCCGGGCCGCAGGCGCTGCTCAGCGCGCTCAGCAGCGATGTGCGCCGGCATACGGGCGGCGGGGCGACGGACGACATGGCGCTGCTCGCGGTGGGCCGGCCGGGGGAGCGGGAGCCGCAGCGACGGCGGACCGTGCCGGTGGTGCCCCGCGGCGACGTGATGTGACAATGGGTGACAGAAAGGGTGCCCTCCGCAACATGATTGACGGATCGTCAATTCCGGCCTGTGGCTGAAGGGAGGGGGGAGGTGTTTGGTTTTCGCCCCACTTGAGGCGATTAGGTAGAAAAAGGATTGGCCAAAGCTGGGCGGTGCGTGGCTGATTGGTTGGAACGATCAAGCGGGGCAGCTTGGAATCACTCCCCTCTGTCTATTACCGTTCGATAACGCAGCGCGGTCGTCCCAGCCGTCGCAAGAGACGGCACCGTGCGCGCGCGCGTCCCCGCGCGTCGATGAGGAGCGTGCCCCGGTGGCCTCCAACTTGCCTGCCCCTGAAGGCATCGAGATCCAGGAGCCGCCCACCGCGGGTGCCTGGGGCGAGTGGAATCCCACCGAGGATTCGGTGCGGCCGGTCCGTGGCAAGCACCGGGTCGCCAAGCAGCGCGGAGGACTTGCCCGCAGCTCCACCGTGCTCGGCGTCGGTGTCATCGCGGCGGTCGGCGCCGGCGGCATCGCCACGGCACAGGACCGGCCCCAGGTCGCGATATCCCTGCCGGCGCTGCCCGACATGATGAGCGGGAACAAGGCCCAGCAGGAGGACGGCGGTTCCGGATCGGCGGCCCCGACGGGCGAGCGGACGGGGATCATCGCGCAGCAGTCCGTCCAGGGCCCGGACGCGGGCGAGGTGTTGCGCAACCGGATCCTCCAGCAGGCCGAGGCCCAGCAGGGCGCTGCCGAGGCGAATGCCCGGGCGGAGGCGGAGCAGGCCGCGCAGCAGGCCGCCGCCCAGGAGGCCAAGGAGAAGCTGGAGGAGGCCCGCAAGGCCGCCGAGGAAGCGAAGGCGCAGGCCGAGGCGAAGGCCAAGGAAGAGGCCGAAGCGAAGGCCGCGGAAGCGGCGCAGGCCGCGGCGGCGGCCAAGGCCGAGCAGGAGCGCGCCGCCAAGCCCTCCGGCAGCTACTCCCTGCCCACCTCCGCCTACACCCTCACCTCGCACTACGGGGACTCCGGCTCCATGTGGTCCTCCGGCCACCACACCGGCCTCGACTTCGCGGCCCCGACCGGAACCCCGGTCAAGGCCGTGGCCGCCGGAAAGATCACCTCGGCCGGCTGGTCCGGCGCGTACGGCTACCGGATCGTGCTGGAGCTCCCGGACGGCACGGAGATCTGGTACTGCCACCTTTCCTCGATGTCGGTGACCTCCGGTGCCGTCGGCGCCGGCGAGACCATCGGCCGCGTCGGCGCCACCGGCAACGTCACCGGACCTCATCTCCACCTGGAAGTACGCAAGGGCGGATCGACGCAGGACCCGCTGGCGTGGCTGAACTCCAAGGGCCTGAACGTCTGAGCCCCGGGTCCGGGGCCGTTCCCGGGGTCGGGTCCGGTGCGACAAGGCCCTGGTCAGTCCGCCGGGGCCCGGGTACGTCCGCCCGTGCGGCCGCCGGGTCCAGAGGATCGAACCACGGTGGAATCAGCTCCTCCATGACCGCCGCCCGGGCCAGTGCGGGACCGGCCGTCGCCCGGGACTGCCAGAGCCGGTGCAGCAACTCCCGCTCCCGGCCCGCGAAATCCCGCTCCCGTACGGGGCCGCCGCGCCGCGCCCGGTTCCGTAGCAGGGCCAGGGCCGCAGCATCCGCCTCGTAGCGGGCGACCGTGCGTCCGGCCGCCCGGCCCCCGCTGCGCCGGGCCAGGGTGCGGGCCAATGACCGGGCCGGCATCGAAGCCAGGGCCGGGACCTCGGCCGGACCGAGCCAGCCCGCGGCCGCGTACAGCGAGAGCTCACCCTCGACGGCCCGCAACCGGTCGCGCCTTATCCGCACCGCCAGCCACACCAGTAGCCCGAACACCGGGACCATCACGCAGCTGTAGACCACGTAGAACCCGTGCTCCCCGAACTGCGAGGAGCCGTTCCACAGCGCGTGCAGGCCCATGGCCAGCACCAGGCCGAGCAGCGGTAGGAAGATCCTGCGCGAGCGGCGGGCGCTGACGGCGGCCAGGCCGAAGCCCAGCCCGGTGAGCACGGTGAACAGCGGGTGCGCGAACGGCGACAGCACTATCCGTACGAAGAAGGTCGCCACCGTCATCGATTCCAGCACGCCGCTGCGGTCGGCCACGTCCTCCACGAAGGCGTTGCCGAGGTAGAGGATGTTCTCGGTGAAGGCGAACCCGGTGGCGGTGAAGCCGGCCACTACGAACCCGTCGGCGGGGCCGGTGAAATGGCGTCTTCGGCACAGGAACACCAGCAGCAGGGCCGCCGCCTTGGCGCTCTCCTCCACCACCGGGGCGATGGCCACCGAGCCGAGGTGATCGGCGTCGGAGGCGTCGGCGGTGGCCGCGGCGATCCACTCGGTGGCGAAGTTGTTGGCCAGTATCGCGATCAGCGCCGCGGTGCAGGCGCCCCAGCCGAAGCAGAACAGCAGCTGCGACCAGGGCGCGGGCGCGGCCCGGCCCAGCCACCGGAAGGCCGCCATGAGCGGCGCCACCGGTAACAGGGCCAGACCGAGACCGACGAAGAAGCCCGAGGTGCCGGTCTGTTCCCGCACGAGTTCGAGGATGGCGACCCCGGTCGCGGCGAGCAGGGCGAGGAGCACGCACGTGCGGACCGTGCCGGACGGACGTGGGAGCACGAGAAGGAGCGCTCGGTACACACCACGACCCTAGCGAGCAGGTCCGACACGCGCGGTGACCTTGTCAGTTCTCCGTGCGACGGAAGAGCAAGTCGTGTACGAGGTGCCCCTTGTCGAGGCCCTGGCCCTCGAAGCGGGTCAGCGGCCGGAAGGCGGGCCGCGGGGAGAAGCCGCCGTCCTGCTGGGTGTTCTCGAAGTCCGGGTGCGCGGTGAGCACTTCGAGCATCTGCTCGGCGTACGGCTCCCAGTCGGTCGCGCAGTGCAGTACGGCCCCGGGCGCCAGACGGGTGGCGGCCAGCGTCAGGAAGTCGGGCTGGATCAGCCGGCGCTTGTGGTGGCGGGCCTTGGGCCACGGGTCCGGGAAGTACACGCGGATGCCGGCCAGCGAGTCGGGCGGCAGCATCTCGCGGAGCAGGATGATGGCGTCGCCGTTGGCCACCCGGACGTTGGTCATCCCGCCGCGCTCGGCGAGGGCGAGCAGGTTGCCCTGCCCGGGGGTGTGCACGTCGGCGGCGAGGATCCCGGTGCCGGGGTCGTCGGCGGCCATCTGGGCCGTGGCCTCGCCCATGCCGAAGCCGATCTCCAGGACGACCGGGAGACCATCGAAGAGCTCATCGAGGTCGAGGACCCGGTGGCCGTCGATGTCCAGGCCCCACGTGCCCCACAGGCGCTTCAGGGCCTCGCCCTGGCCGGTGGTGACCCGGCTGCGCCGGGGCTGGAAGCTCCGGATCCGCCGCTCGTGGTGCGAGCCGGCCGGGTCTGGCGAAGGCCCGTCGGGGAAGCGGGGCTCGGTGCGCCACTTGGGCGGCACGTACGCGTTCGTCTCCGGTGCGGCGTCCGGGAGGCGGGGCGACTGGGGGTTCAGGGACTCAGACACAATGCGCTGATTCTACGACGGGGGGTACGGGAGCCGCCGCGCGAGCGGCTCCCGCACCCCGCCGAAGCAGTGCTCAGGCCGAGCCCAGGGTCCGCAGGGCGCGGGTGGCGATCTCCCTGCCGATCGGGAGGGACGCGGTCGCGGCGGGCGAGGGGGCGTTGAGGACGTGGACCGTGCGCGGTGCGTCGCGGATCAGGAAGTCGTCCACCAGGGTGCCGTCGCGCAGCACGGCCTGGGCGCGGACCCCGGCCTCGGCGGGGCGCAGGTCGTCGGCGGTGACGGCCGGCAGCAGGCGCCGCACCGCCCGGGTGAAGGCCTGCTTCGACAGCGAGCGGTGGATCTCGCCCGTCCCGTACCGCCAGTGCCGTGCGGCCATCCGCCAGGAGCCCGGCCAGGCGAGCTCGTCCGCGATGTCCCCGGGCCGCACCGTCGACCAGGCGTAGCCCTCGCGGGCCAGCGCGGGCACGGCATTGGGGCCGACGTGGACGCCGCCGCCGATGCCCCGGGTCAGGTGCACCCCGAGGAAGGGGAACGCCGGGTCGGGCACCGGGTACACCAGGCCCCGGACCAGGTCCGGTCGCGTCAGGTCGTAGTACTCGCCACGGAAGGGGATGATCCGCATGCCCGGGTCGTCTCCGGCGAGGCGGGCGATCCGGTCGCACTGGAGGCCCGCGCAGTTCACCAGTACCCGCGCCCTGACGACCAGGCCGGACGTGGTGCGGACCGCCACGGCCGAGGCGCGCCGGGAGATCAGGTCCACGGCGCCGCCGTAGACGATCTCGGCGCCGGAGGATTCCGCGAGCTGGGCGCTCACCCGGCCGTAGTCGACGATCCCGGTGCTGCCGACATGGATCGCCGCCAGTCCCTGCACCTGCGGCTCGTACTCCGTGATCTGCGCCGGGCCGAGCTCGCGCACCGGAATGCCGTTCTCCCGGCCGCGCTGGACCAGGGCGTGCAGCCGGGGCAGCTCCTCCCGCTCCGTGGCGACGATGAGCTTTCCCGTCACCTCGTGCGGAATGCCGTGCTCCGCACAGAACTTGACCATCTCCGCGGCCCCGCTCACCGCGAAGCGCGCCTTCAGGGATCCCGGGCGGTAGTAGATCCCGCTGTGGATCACCCCGCTGTTGCGGCCCGTCTGGTGCCGGGCCGGGCCCGACTCCTTCTCCAGGACCACGACCCTGGTCCCCGGAGCCAGGCGCGACAATGCATGCGCCGTCGACAGGCCGACGATCCCGCCGCCGATCACCAGCACATCGCAGTCCACGCCGCCACCCACGCTGACACCTCCCACCCCTGCATACTGCACCCCGGCACCGACAACGCGGCCACGCGGCCCCCCGGAAGACGGGTCTTACGCCGGCGCCACCAACAGCGGCCGGGCCCGTTCCCGCAGCTCTGCCACACGCGGCTCGTCCCCGTACGGTTCCAGGCGGTGCAACAGGTCCCGTACGTATTCGGTCGTCCGTGCCGAGGAGATCCTCCCGGCCACCTCCACCGCCCGGGTGCCCGCCGCGCACGCCGCGTCGAGATTGCCCGACTCCAGCTCGGCGACCGCGCTCACCACCAGCCGCAGTCCGTGCGACCGCACGTACTCCTCGGTGGGGCGCGACAGGGCCTGCTCGGTGAACCGCCTCACCTGCCTGGGCAGTTTCAGGTCCCGGTAGCATTCCGCGGCATCTGCCGCGAAACGGTCGTACGAGTAGAAACCGAGCCAGGTCGGATCCGGATCGCCCTCACGGGACCGCTCCAGCCAGCCCTCCGCCGCCCGCAGCGCCGCTCCGGCGGCCGTCGAATCGCCGGCCTTCGCGTGCGCCCGTGCCTCGACCAGTCGGAAGAAGCTCATGGTGCGCGCGGTGGCCAGGCCGCGGTTGCGTTCGACGGCCGCCTGCGCGAGGTCCACCCCCTCGTCGGGGAAGTCCCGGTAGGTCGCCTGCAGGGACATCGAGGCCAGCACGTAGCCGCCGAGCGGTACGTCCGCGGCCGCGCGGGCGAGCCGCAGCGCCTGGATGTAGTAGCGCTGGGCCGCTTCCTGCTGGCCGGTGTCGAAGGCCATCCACCCGGCCAGCCGGGTCAGCTCGGCGGTCGCGCCGAACAGTGCGCGGCCCACCTCATCGGTGTACGAGCCGAGCAGCAGCGGCGCCGCGTCCACCCGAAGGCACTCGGGGACCATCGACGAACGCCAGTCTCCGCCGCCGTACTTGGAGTCCCAGCGGCGTGCGTCCTCGGCCGCCTCGCGCAGCTTCGACACATCGCTGTGGCCCACGCGCTGGCCGTGGTCGCGCGGCGTTTCGGGTCCGGGCTGGGCGGGCACAACGGTGGACGGCGGGCCCTTAGCCGGTTCCGTCACCGGTCCGGAGGCCGGGCCTGCCAGCGGGCCCGCCAGACCTGTCATCGGGCCGGTCGTGCGGCCGTCCGGGAAGGGCCGGGGACCTGGTGCTGCCGTCGCCTCGCGCGCCGGTGCGCCGTGAGCCGAGGGGGGCGCTGATACGGGGCTCTGAACCATGGAGTGCCGCGCCGCGGGGTCGAGCGTCGCGGAGGTGGCGGAGGTACCGGCCGGCAGGCTGCCGGCGGTCGGGTCGTCGGCCGTCGCGCTGTCGGCCGCGGTGCCGGTTGCCGCGTGGCCCGTCGTCGCGTTGGTGCTCGCCGCGTCGCCGGTCGTGAGGTGAGGGGCCCGGCTGCCCGCGGGTTCGCGGGCCACGGAACTGTCGGCGGGAGATATCAGCCAGCGCGAGGCGGGCGTCGCGTACGCCGCCACGGAGAACGAGCCCGCCAGTGACTGCCAGATCCCTCCACCGCCCCGCCGCCCGGCGAGGTCGAGCCGGTAGAGGTCGGTGGCCGAGCGCACCGCCGCGCCCACGTCGCGCGGGAAGGCCAGCCCGACCTCGGGAGCGGGGTCGGCGTCCGCCAGCCCGATCTCGTGCAGCGGCACCGGCCGCCCCAACTTGGCGCCGATGGCGGCGGCGATCAGGTGCGGGGCGGCGCCCTGGGGCACCATCCCCTTCGACACCCACCGGGCCACCGACGTCTTGTCGTACCGAAGCGTCAGGCCGCGCTGTGCGCCGAGGTCGTTGACGCGTCGGGCCAGCCCTGCGTTGCTGATGCCCGCGAGGGCGAGGACGGCGCCGAGCTTCTCATTGGGCTCGCGGAGCTCCCTGGACATGCGCCACCCCTCGTCACACGCGGAACGCAGACGCCGCCGGGGCATAGGCGCCCGGCATTTCGTAAACCCAGCGTAGTTCCCCGCCTCCCAAGCGTTAAGGCCCTTACTTCCGTATGGCGGGATTGTTGTCCGTTTGCACAGTCCGCCCCGGGCCGGGAGCCGGGGCGCACGTGTCATCGCGTGCTCCGTCTGTGTGGCCGTGCGCCCGCCCGTGCGCTCTGGCCGGTCCCCGGACCCGGCGATTCGATGTGCGGTGCGTGGGTCGGCCCGCCGCCTGACCGGGCGGGTCGGGGGATGCCGCTGCCCCAATCCCCGCGGGTGGCGGAACGGTCCGGGGGGCGGATTGCGCCCCCCGGACCGCGCCCCCGCACGGGGGCGCGGGCGGCCCGTGACGGCTCTTCCGGCAGCCGAAGAATGGCCGAAAGCGACCTATGGGGCGGTGGGAACGGAACGTCAAATACCGAGTTGCCGGCGCGTGTTCGTTTGCGTGTGCGCCCCCTTTAACCCCTCTCGCACGCCTGTCCCGTGGCAGCATGGACCCCGAGCCACCCGGGGTCCCGCGGCCGCGCCCTCAGCGCTGTCCGTGCTGCCTGTGCCCCGGTCATGTGCCCACGGGCTGGGGAGGCGGCGGTGCGCTGGTTGGTGGGTTGGAGCAGTATCGCCGCGAGCTTCGGCACTGCCGGAAGGGTCTCCGGCCGAACCTCCGGGCAGGCCTCCGGCCAGGGCGGATACGGCCAGAGCGGCTACGGCGGCTACGGCGACGGCGGCGCGCCCCTGCACGGCGGCCTCGCGGACGCCGCCCATCCGGACGACCCGGGCGCGGACGCGGAACGCACCGTCCACCCCGTCGGCGCACAACTGCTCTGGGGCGACCCCGACCCCCTCTGGGCCGTCGGCGACTGGCGCCCCGACGAGATCCGCACGCTCACGGCCGACCCCGCCGATCCCTTCACCCGGCTCGCCGTCCTCGGCTGCTGCGGCGCGACCGACGCCGAACTGCGCCGCGCCCTCTACGCCGCCCGCGGCGGCGCGCTGCGCCACCTCACCCAGTGGTCCGGCAGTTACACCGCCGTCGTCCAGGTCGGCCGCCGCATCACCGTCGTCGGCGACCTCGCGGGCGCCCGGCCCGTCTTCTACACCCCCTGGGCGAGCGGTACGGCGTACGCCACCGCCGCCCTGCCGCTCGCCGACCTCATCGAGGCCCAGCTCGACATCGGTCACCTCGCCGCCCTGCTGGCCTGCCCGGACAGTCCGGAGGCGCTGGGCGACGGCACACCGTACGCCGGGGTCCGGCGCATCCCGCCCGGGCACGCGCTCATCCTGCGCGAGGGCTCCCGCGAGATCACCGGCTACGAGCAGGTCGCCTCGCTCGCCGTGGCCGCCCCCGAGGCCGATGCCGAGCGCGCGGTGGAGGGCGTACGGGAAGCGTTGGTGGACGCGGTGCGCGCCCGGCTCACGGCTCCGCGGCATGCTCCCGACGCGGCTCCACCGTACGATCCCGGCCCCGTGCCCGGAATGGGCCCCGCCGACCGGCGCGCGGCCCGCGGCGCCCCGGCCCCCGGGGTGGGCGCCGACCTCTCCGGCGGCAGCGCCTCCGCGACGCTGGCGCTACTGGCGGCCGGTCTGCCGGGGGCGCCGGGCAGCCTGTTGAGTCCTGCCGGGGCGCGGCTGCTGGCCGTCACCTTCAACGACCTGGCCACCCCGCAGGGGCGCGAGGCCGAACTGGAACGGGCCCGGGCCATCGCGGCCGACCCGCGCCTGCACCACGTCGTGGTGGCCGCCGCCGCGGAAGCCCTCCCGTACGCCGAACTCGACGGCCCGCTCACCGACGAACCCGGCCCCTCGCTGGTCTTCGCCGCTCGCGAGCGGCGGCGGCTGGCCGCCGGCTCGGCCGACCACTTCACCGGCCACGGCGCCCGCCAGGTTCTCGACGCCCACCCGGCCCGCATGGCCGACCTCCTGATGGACCGCCGCCGGCGGCACCTGCTGCGCCCGGTGGCGGCGCTGGCCCGTTCGGCCTCCGCTTCCGGAGCCTCCGGGGAGTCCCTGCTGGTCCCGCTCACGGTGTACTCGGCGGCCCGAAGACTTGCCCGTACGACGTACCGCGCGGGCATGGAGGCCGCCGCGGCCCGGCTCCGCGAGGGCGGGGTCACCGAGAGATCCTCCGGTCCGGTGGACGCTTCCCTCGCCGCCCTGACCTGGTCCCGCCCGGGACCGGCGGCGGGCTGGCTCACAGGGGAGGCACTGGCGGAAGTATCGATCCGCCTGACGGTCGCCGCCGGCCGCCCGCCGCTGTCGCTGCGGCCTGGGGAGGCCCGCGCCCGCTCGTTGCTCGCCCGCCACGCCGCCGACCACCGGGTCTTCGAGCAGGCCGTGGAGGTCCGTAGCCAGCGGCTGCACGCCCCCTTCCTGGACAATCAGGTCGTGCGGGCCGCCCGCGCCCTGCCCGAGTCCCTGCGGGTCCAGCCCGGGGCCCGGGCCGCGATCTTGCGCAGCGTCCTGTCCTCGGCGGGGGTGCGGGAGTTCCCGCCGGGCTGGGGCGTTACGGACCGCGTGCCGAACGAGACGGCGACCCGGCTGGGGCTGCGGGCCGCCCTGAGCGATCTGCTGGACCTGTTCGCGTCGCCGTTGCTCGCGGACGCCGGGCTGATCGAGGCCCGGGTCGTGCGCCAGGCCCTGCTCGATGCGGCGGACGGGCACCCGGTCCCGTTGGACGGCCTGGCGGAACTGGTCTCGATGGAGCTGTGGCTCGGCCGTCTGCTGGCTCGGCGCGGCACCTGCTGGACGGGTACCTCCACGGCGCGGCGCCGGGCGGTGCCGGAGGGAGTCCCCGTGCACCGCCCGGCGCTGTCCTGACGGTCCTGTTCCCCGGAGCGAGTCGGTGGTCCCGGGCCGGTGGTCCTGGACCGGTGGTCATGGGCCGGTGGTCCCGGCTCAGGCGGCCCCGGCTCCGGCGCTGAGCACCAGTGCGGTCGCGATCGCCGGGCCGAAGGCCCCGCCCAGCTGGTAGCAGAGGGCGAACAGGCCGATGGCCGTGGGGCGCTGGGGCTCGGGGGCGCTCGACGCGGCGTGCATCGACAGCACGGCGCTGGACCCGGTCGCCGCGAAGATCCCGCCCAGGGTGGCGACCAGCAGCAGCGGGCCCCAGCTCGCGAACACCGCGACCGCCGCGGCCAGTGCTCCGACGCCGACGAGCACCGTGCGGACGGCCGTCCGGCCCATGCGCGCCGAGGCCGCGGCCAGCAGCCAGGAGAGCGCGGATCCGGAGAGCAGCGCCACGAGCTGACCGGTGCCCGCGGTGGTGGCGTCCCAGCCCGCCCGGTCGGTGAGCAGCCGGGGTACGGAGAACAGCAGGGTGAAGTACGAGCCCGAGAGCACGAGGGCGAGCAGCGCGGAGCCGAGGAAGAGGGGCCGCCGGATCAGCGCGGCCGGTACGAAACCGTCGGGGCGCCGGCGTACGTGGAGCGCGAGCAGCGTGGCCGCGAGGACCGAGGAGCCGAGGGCTGCGGCCGGCACGTGGTGCAGCAGGACCAGGGCGGTGGCGAGCGCCGTCAGCAGGGCGGCACCGCGGGCGTCGAACCCGTCCTGGGGCGCGGCCGCCGGGGTCACCGGGGTCGCCGCGTAACGGCTCACCACGGGCACCGCCAGGATCGCGATCACGGACACGGAGAGCGAGAGCCGCCACGAGACGGCCTGTGAGAGCTGTGCACCGAGGAGCGGGCCGGATGCGCCGAGGATGCCGAAGCCGGCGCTGATCACGCCCATCCGGCGCGCCGTGCCGGCCAAGCTCATGGCCACCGCTGCCAGGCCGGCGCCACCGGCGGCTTGCGTGGCCCGTCCGGCGAGGGTGAGCGGTAGCCAGGGGGACGCGGCGACGAGGAGGGTGCCGCTGACGAGGAGGGCGCCGGCCAGGTGGAGCGCCGCCCGCAGGCCCCGGCGGCGCAGCAGTCCGGCCAGCAGGGGGGTGCCGACGGCCATGGCCCAGGCGTAGGAGGCGACGAGCCAGGTCGCGGCCCCGGCGCTCACCCCGAGGGAGCGGGCCATGTCCGGAAGGATCAGCACGGAGGCGTTGGCCCCGGCGGCCAGGGGGGTGGCCAGCAGCGCCAGCCACAGGACGGGAACGGGGCCGACCCGGGGCGTGGCGCGGGCGGTGGCGGTGGCGGTGGTCGTGGCGGTGGTGGCAGTGATGGCGGTGGTGGTCATGGTGGCGCCCGCTCCGATTCATCTCAAGACTGAGAATCTCAACGTTAAGATAAAAGCATGCAGTTCTCTCAACGTCAAATGTCTGAACGTTGAGATATCTTGGTGGGGTGCGGGGGACGCGAGCGAAGGAGGAGCAGCGCATGAGCGACGCAGTGGACGCGATCGTCGGCCAGTGGACGGCGGAGCGCCCGGATCTGGCCGACACCCTGTGGCCGGTGGAGGTGGTGGCCCGCATCCAGCGGATGAACCGCGTCATCGACAAGCACCTGAAGGCCTTCGCGACCGAGCACGAGCTGGAGGTGGGCGAGCTCGACATTCTCTTCACTCTCTGCCGCTCCGGCCCCCCGTACGCGCTGACCGCCGGTGCCCTGATCCCGGCCGCCATGGTCACCTCCGGCGCGATCACCAACCGCATCGACCGCATGGAGGCCAAGGGCCTGGTCGAGCGGGTGAGGGACGGCCAGGACCGCCGCACGGTGCGGATCCGGCTGACCGAACGGAGCCTCGCGCTGACGGAGACGCTGATCACCGAGCACCTGCGCGGCTACGCGGAGCTGCTCGCCCCGCTGGACCCCGCCACCCGCACCACGGTCGCCGAGGCCCTGCGCACGCTCCTGGAGGACAACGGGGACACCTCGATCGCCTAGGGCGGCCCCTTCGGGTCCTGCCGGGCCCTCGCGTCCGGCACCGCGTCCGGCACCGTGTCCGGCACCGCGCCCGGCCGCGTTGTCGGGGCGCCCGAGCGCGTCCAGTCCACGTACGCGGTGCGCCCCTCCGTCCCGTCCTGCCGTGCTTCCCCTCGGACCTGGCGGGCCCGGGGGAGGCCCCGTGGCACCGGACGCCGCGGGCTCGACCGACAAGATCCGAAGGAGCTGGCCCAGGGGCTCAACGGGCGGGGCAGAATTGCCCGGTGCGGTATCTCATCCTGGGTGTCACCGAGGCGCGCGACGAGAGCGGCGCCCCCCTCCCCGTGGGCGGCGCCCGGTTGCGCGCGCTCCTCGCCGCCCTCGCCCTCCGGGCCGGCCGCCCGGCCTCGGTCGCCGAACTCGTCGACGACGTCTGGGGCGACGACCCGCCCCAGGACGCCCCCGCCGCCCTCCAGGCCCTCGTCGGCCGGCTCCGCCGCGCCCTCGGCAGCCGCGACGCCGTCCACTCGGCCCCCGCCGGCGGCTACCTCCTGGCCGCCGCACGCGATGACATCGACCTGCACCGATTCGACCGGCTGGCGGTCCAGGGCGGCCAGGAACTGGCCAACGACCCGGCCGCTGCCTCCCGCACCCTGCGCACCGCGCTCGCCCTCTGGCGCGGACCCGCCTTCGCCGACCTGCCCGAGCCCGCCCGAGCCGCCCGTGCGGCCGTCGCCGAAGCCCGCCGCTCCGGCGCCGTCCGCCACCGCATCGAGGCGGACCTGCGCAGCGGCGCCGCCGGCCCGGCCGCACTCCTGCCAGAGATCGAGACACTGGTCCACGCATCCCCGTACGACGAAACGCTCCGCGCGCAGCAGCTCCGTGCCCTGCGCGCCGCCGGCCGCCCCGCCGAGGCCCTCGCCGCGTACGAGCGCACGCGCCGGATCCTCGCCGACGGCCTCGGCACCGACCCGGGCCCCGAACTCGCCGCCCTGCACGCGGAACTCCTCCAGCCGCAGGCGCTGCCCCTGCCGCCCTCGCAGTCCCCGCAGTCCCCGCAGTCCCGACACTCCCTGCAGTCCCGGCCCGAGGTGTCCGGCGCCGGGGACGCCCCCGCGGCGCCCCGTGGGAACCTCCGCCCCCGTCTGACTTCCTTCGTCGGCCGCGAACCCGAACTGGCCTCCCTCCGCGGCGATCTGGCCCGCCTGCGGCTCGTCACCCTCACCGGCCCCGGTGGTTCGGGCAAGACCCGCCTCGCAGAGCACGCCGCCGCAGCTCACCCCGAAGCCGGCTGGATCGTCGAGCTCGCCCGACTGGACCAGCCCGCCGCCGTACCCGGCGCCGTGCTCAGCGCCCTCGGCCTGCGCGAGAGCTCCCTGGTCACCCGCGAGACCCCGGCCCCGGCCGCCACCGACCCCACCGCCCGCCTCGTCGAACACTGCGCCCACCGCAGCCTGCTGCTCGTCCTCGACAACTGCGAGCACGTCATCGGCGCCGCCGCCGAGCTCGCCGAGCTCCTCCTCACGCACTGCCCCGGTGTACGGATCCTGGCCACCAGCCGCGAACCCCTCGGCGTCCCGGGAGAGACGGTCCGCCCCGTCGAGCCCCTGCCGCCCGACCCCGCCCACCAGCTCTTCGCCGACCGAGGTGCCGCCGCCCGCCCCGGCTTCAGCCCCACCGACGACCCGGCCGCCGTGGCCGAGATCTGCGCCCGCCTCGACGGTCTGCCGCTGGCCATCGAGCTGGCCGCCGCCCGGCTGCGGCTGCTCACCCCGCGCCAGATCGCCGACCGCCTCGACGACCGCTTCCGGCTCCTGACCAGCGGTGCCCGTACCGTCCTGCCCCGGCAGCAGACCCTGCGCGCGGTCGTCGACTGGTCCTGGGAGCTGCTCGACGAAGCCGAACGCACCGTCCTGCGCCGGCTGTCCGTCTTCGCCGGCGGCTGCGACCTCGCCGCCGCCGAGGCCGTCTGCGCCGACCCCGCCCGCGAAGCCTCTTACGACCCCGCCGACGTCCTCGGCTCCCTCGTCGACAAGTCCCTGGTCCTGGCCGAACCGGACCGGGGCCCCGGCGATCACGGCATGCGCTACCGCATGCTCGAAACCATCCACGAGTACGCCGCCGAGCGCGCCGCCGCCCACCCCGCCGACGCCCGGGCCACTGCCCGCCGCCACGCCGCCCACTACCTCGCCTTCGCCGAGGAAGCCGAACCCCTGATCCGCTCCGCCGCCCAGCTCCCCTGGATCCGGCGCGTCGAGACCGAGCTCGACAACCTCCGGGCCGCCCTCCACTGCACGGTCGTCGAGAACGCCGACACCGAGGCCGGCCAGCGCCTCGTCTTCGCCCTCGGCTGGTTCTGGTGGCTGCGCAACTACCGCGCCGAAGGCGCCGAGTGGACCACCCGGACCCTCGCGCTGACCCCCGAGGTCCCGCCCGAGGGCACCCCCGCTTACTGGCGCTTCATGCGCCTGCTCGTCCTCGACATGTTCCTGCTCGCGGAGAGCAATTCCGCGGAGAAGTTCCGCACCCCCGACTACCGGGACCTCGCCACCCGCATCAAGGAAACCTTCCGGCACGGCTCCCCGGAGACCACCCGCTTCCCCGGGATGCTCTGGCCCGCGACGACCTTCCTCACCGGCACCTCCCTCGACTTCCACGCAGACCTCGACCGGTCCGTCGCGAACTGCCGTGTCCACGCGGGGGAATGGGAACTGGGCATCGTCCTCATGCTCCGCGCCCACGTCGCCATCGACGTCACCGGGGGCCTCGCCGACGTCGACGCCGACCTGGCCGAGCTCCACGAGCTCGCCCATCGCGTCGGCGACCGCTGGACCCGCGCCCAGGTGGCGAGCGCCGCCGGGGAGGTCGCCCTCTCGCGCGGCCGGTTCGCCGACGCGCGCATCGAGTACGAGGAGTGCCTGCGCCTCGCCCGCGAGGTCGGGGCCAGCGTCGAGGCGCCCTTCGCCATCGCCCGGATCGCCGAGACCGCCTACTGCGCGGGGGACCTCGACGACGCCGAGCGGCTGCTGGCGGAGGCCGAGAAGGAATCCGACCGGTACGGCGGGGTGTACGACGTCAGCACCTTCGCCCGGCTCCTCTCCGCCCTCGTCGCGCTCCAGCGCGGCGACGGTGCCCGGGCCCGCGAGGAGTGCGACCGGGCCCGCGCCGAGGCCGAACGGTTCACCGTGCCCGCCCAGCTCACCGCCGGGCTGGCCACCGTCGACGCCGTCCTCACCGGCCGCGAGCAGGGCCCGGTGGCCGCTCTGGCCAGGATCGGTCCGGCCCTGGCCGCTGCGGTCGAGGCCCGGTGCGCCGAGCGCGTCCTGGCCGGCATGGCCGAGGCGGCGGCGCTGCTGCTGGCCGCCGCCGAACGGCCGGCCGAGGCCGTACGGGCCCTCGCGGCGGCCACCGCCTGGCGTGCCGGGCATCCGCGCTCGGTGCCGGAGCACGGCGCCGTGGACGGCCTCCCGGACCGCACCCGCGCCCTGCTCGGCCCGGACCGCTACGGCCGGGAGGAGGAAGCCGGCGCCGCGCTCACCCCGGCCGCCCTCGCCGCGACACTGACCACGGCGTTCAGCGGCAGCTGAGCACGGCGTCGGCCCAGCTCGCCAGCGCCGGCAGGCTGCCCGGCCCGGCCCTTTCGACCACCAGCCGCAGCGATTTGCGTCCCGCGAGGGAGACCTGCACGGATGTGGGCGGGTCCGCGTGCCCGAGGGCGGCGGACTGCCACACCCGCTCCCCGTCGGCATACGCGGAGAACCGCACCGCACCGTCCGTGAACAGCGACAGGCCGTCCACCCCCGTCTGCGCCGAGAAGTTCGTGCACTGCCGGTTGAGGGCGATCTCCACCGAGGACCGCGAGTTCACGGTGATGCCGTGCGCGAAGCGCCGGCCGCCCACCTCCAGCCCGTGGCGCTGCCACACCCAGCTGCTGCGCCAGGTCTGCAGCTCCGGGCCGCTGTGGTCCCCGTAGACCGAGTGGGCGAGCCCGGCCAGCCGGAACCCCTGCGGTGGTTTCGGGGGCGGCGGCGGCGTCGGCTTCGGTGAGGGCCGCTCCGGGGAGCGGGACGGCGTGGGGGAGGCCTTCTCCCGGCTGGGCGAGGGCGAGGGCGAGGGCGACGGGGACGAGGAGGGCGCGGGCCCGGGAGCGGCGGAGGGCGCGGACGAGGGCGTCGGCCCGGGCCGTGGTGCTACGGAGCCCTGTACGGCCTGAGGCTCCTGCGCGGGCGGATCCGGCTCGGTCGAGGCGGAGGCCGCGGCAGGCGCCTTCGCCGCCGAAGGCGCTGACGGCAGTACCGGCGCCGCCACACTGGGCGCGGGCTTCGCCCGGGCCCGCGGCTCGGTGTCGTCCCCGGCCAGCGCGAACACCACCCCGGCGGCCGCGGCCACCGCGATCCCGGCGGCGATGGCGGCCTTGGCCGGCAGCCCGAGCCCTTCGGCGGCCACGGCCCCGCCGGTCCCGCCGCCCGCGCCGACAGCCCCACCACCGGCACTGGCGGCACCTCCCACGGCGCCTCCCGCAGGACCGGCCGTCCCGGCTCCCGCGGTCGAACCACCAGCGGCAGCCGCGGCGGCCCCGCCCGCTGCGACCGCCCCACCGGCCAGTACCCCGGCGGCCTTGCCCGCGTACCCGGCGGCGAACCACCCGATGACCGCGACCGGAAGCAGCGCAGGAATGCCCGCGTTGACATCCTGGAGCTCCCCGGCGGCCAGCCGGCACTTGACGCACTCCTCCAGGTGCTTGCGCAGCCCGCGCTCCGCCCGCATCCGCAGCCCGCCCCGCGCGTAGGCGCCCAGCCGGTCCGCGTACCGCGCGCAGTCGCCGCCCTCGCTCAGCGCCGAACTCACATGGGCCTGCAGATACGCCTGCTTGAGTCCCTCCCGGGCCCGACTGGCCAGCACTGCGGTCGCGTTGGCGCTCAGCCCGAACAGCGGCGCGATCGCACTCGGCGACGCCTCCTCGACGGTGGTGTGCCACAGCACGGCCTGCCAGCGCTCGGGCAGGCTGCGGAAGGCCTGCATCGCGAGCGACCGCTCGGCCTCGTGCATCGCCCGGACGTCCGCCCCCAGTTCGAGCGTGTCGTCCCCGGAGAGCCCGGAGAGCCCGGACAAGGCGGCACCGCCCTCCGTACCGGTGGAGGCCTGCTCGGCGAAGACGGCGAAGTCCTCGACCAGTTGTTCGCGCTTGGCGGTCTTCGCCCAGGCCGCGGCGACCCTGCGCACGGTGGTCAGCAGATAGGCCCGAACCGACTGGTTCGGCCCGGCCCCGCCCCGCACCGCTTGCAGGGTCCGCGCGAACACTTCGGCGGTCAGGTCGTCGGCGGTGTGCGCGTCCCGACAACAGGACCGGGCGTAGCGGCGCACGGAATCGGCGTGCCGACGGAACAGTTCTTCGTACGCGCCGTCGTCGCCGCCCCGCATCCGGGCGATCAAGTCCCCGTCGGACGAGGGCAGCTCGCCGCCGGTGCCACCGGGTCCGGAAGAGCCCGAGGGGCGTGCGTTCCGCCCACCCGGGTCGCGCTGCGCCGGCACCTGTCGTGCGGGCAGACTGCCCGCCTCCACCTCGCTGCCGCCGCCACCGCGTGGCTCTTCCCGACCGTCAACGCTCATCGCGGAGACTCCCGCACGACACACTCAACCGGTACACCGGCCAAGCGTGTCACACGGGGGACGGGCGCCGAACCCCTCCGCTCGCCATCCACCCGTCCGGGCAAGTTCCGGCGCATCGCCCTCCCGGACCCCCGCCGGAACCCGCCGAGGTCATGCCGTCCGGGACCGCAGCCCTTCGAGCAGGATGTCGAGCAGCCGCGTCGAGGCCGCCGCCTGCTGCGCCGGGTCGGGCAGCGCGGGCGCCGCCGTCGCTATCACCAGCAGCACATCGGCCACCGTGACATCGACACGCAGCTCACCGGCCTCCCGCGCCCGGTGCACCAGCCGGCCGACGACCTCCAGCAGCGCACCCGCACCCGCGTCGTCCGAGGGCTCGTTCTCTACGGAGCCGCGCGCGCCCGGGACCCGCAGGTCGGGAGCACCGGCGGCCGACACGGCCTGCCGCTGCTGCGGAACCCGAGCGGTTTCCGCCTCCTCGGCCTCGTCCTCGACGGCCGAGCCGACCCGCAGGACCTGCGGCGGCAGCAGCCGCCCGGCGCCCGAGGCCACGGAGGTGCGCAGGAAGCGCGACAGCGCCTGCCACGGCTCCTGCTCCTGGCCCAGCGCGGCCGTGGCCTGCTCGGTCAGTCGTGCGGTCTCCTCTTCGGCTATGCGCCGCACCAGGACGTCCTTGCTCGGGAAGCGCCGGTACACGGTGCCGACACCGACGCGGGCGCGGCGCGCCACGTCCTCCATCGGCGCCCCGTAGCCCAGCTCGCCGAAGACCTCACGGGCCGCCCGCAGAACGTGCTCCAGGTTGCGCTGAGCATCGACGCGCAGCGGTGTGGACCGGCCTACACCGTGCGTGGTGCCGCCCGCGATGCCGCGTCCGTTGCTCTCGACCGAGAGCGTGGTCGCAGAACCATGGAAATCGGAAATGTTCATATGTATCCCCCGGTAATCATTTGTCTCCCCCCGGAGACACTCCCCGCCTTCACGTCGAGGGGGCCACGGTCTCGGGCCCGGTCCTACTCCTCGACGAGATACGAACATAGTTGAGCCAGAGTCAATTCAGAAGGGGCAGCCCCGGACGGAGCACCGCCCGATCGGAGCATTCACCCCTACTTTTCCGATCCGTGCCTCCGGAATCTCGCATTCCGTGCACCTTGACCTGCAGATTTTCGCCACAAGCTGACGTCCTCTTGCACTGTGCCCCAGCACGCACTCCGGTCACACAATTTGCCGGGCCTGTGGACAAACTCCCAGCCACGTTGCGTCATGGGATGGTGAAGGCTGCTAACTCCCGGGGCACGACCCCCGGTACCCCGCCCCGTACGCGCATCCTGATCGTCGGCGGCGGCTACGTCGGCATGTATACGGCGCTCCGCCTCCAGCAAAAGCTGAGAGCCGGCGAAGCCGAGGTCACGGTGGTCACCGCCGAGCCCTACATGACGTACCAGCCCTTCCTCCCCGAAGCGGCCGCGGGCGCCATCTCCCCCCGTCACGTCGTGGTCCCGCTGCGCCGCGTCCTCAACAAGTGCCGCATCGTGATCGGCGAGGCCCAGCGCATCGACCACGCCAAACGGACCGTGACCGTCAAAACCCTCGCCACCGCCGACGAGGGCGCCGGCCCCGTCGAGATGGAGTACGACGAACTCGTCCTCGCCCCGGGCTCCGTCTCCCGCACCCTCCCCGTCCCGGGACTCGCCGACTACGGCATCGGATTCAAAACGGTCGAAGAGGCCATCGGACTGCGCAACCACGTCATCGAACAGATGGACATCGCCTCCTCCACCCGCGATCCCGCCCTCCGCGACGCCGCCCTCACCTTCGTCTTCGTGGGCGGCGGCTTCGCGGGCGTCGAAGCCCTCGGCGAGCTCGAGGACATGGCCCGCTACGCCGCGCGGTACTACCACAACATCAAGCCCGAGGACATGAAGTGGGTCCTCGTCGAAGCCAGCGACCGGATCCTCCCCGAGGTCGGCCCCGAGATGGGCATCTACACGGTCCGCGAACTGCGCAGGCGCAACATCGACGTGCGCCTGGAGACCCGGCTCGAATCCTGCGAGAACCGCGTCGCCGTCCTCAGCGACGGCGCCCGCTTCCCCACCCGCACCATCGTGTGGACCGCCGGCGTCAGACCGCACCCCGTCCTGGCCGCCTCCGACCTCCCCAAGAACGAACGCGGCCGCCTGGCCTGCACCTCCTTCCTCACCATCGAAGGAGTCGAGCACGCCTGGGCCGCGGGCGACGCCGCCGCCGTTCCCGACATCACCGCGGACGAGAAGGGCCGCGAATGCGCCCCCAACGCCCAGCACGCCGTCCGCCAGGCCAAGGTCCTCGCCGACAACCTCCTCGCCGCCCTCCGCGACGAGGTCCTGACCGAATACGCCCACAAGTACGCGGGCTCGGTCGCCTCCCTCGGCCTGCACCGGGGCGTCGCCCACATCTACGGCCGCAAGCTCAAGGCCTACCCGGCCTGGTTCATGCACCGCGCTTACCACCTCAGCCGCGTTCCCAGCTTCAACCGCAAAATGCGCGTCCTTGCCGAATGGACCCTCTCCGGCCTCTTCAAGCGTGAGATCGTCTCCCTGGGTTCCCTCGAACATCCCAGGGCAGAATTCGAACTGGCCGCAGGCGGCGGCCCCAAGCCACCACCCCCGCCCCCCGCCCCCAACCCCCCGCAGAACGGCCAGGGCTGACGTTGTCAGTGCGGTCAGCCACACTGGACGTGTGACCATAGGTGCGCTCACCCCTGCACAGAGTGACATCGTCCAGTCAGCGACCGCCCACGAGCGACACAGCGACCACTCGCGACACCACGAGGCTTGAACGCAGTGAACTTCACGCGCTGGAGCGCCCGGTTCCCCGGAACGCAGCGCCGCGCCGCCGCCCGGTCCGAACACGCCGCCGCCCAGGCCAAGCGAGGTGAAGGCGCGGTCCCGGCAGCCCGCGGCGGCCGCGCCGACCCCGGAGCCGAGCGGTCCGCGCCCGCCGACGGCCAGCCCGCCGACCCCACGGTCTCCGGGACCGGGACCGGAAGCGGCCGCGGCAATGGCGGCAGCCGGGACACCGGCACAGGGACCGGCACCGGCACAGGGACCGGCACGTCCTCGACCGTGTCCCCGCCCCGACGGACGGGCGTCCTCACCGCCGTGCCCTCCCTCGACGAGCTCTCCGTACGGGAGGTCCTCGGCCGGCTCCCGGCCCTGGTCGCCCTCGTCCACGGCCCCGAGCACCGCGTCGCCTACGTCAACGACGCCTACACCGCCGGCTTTGGCGCCCGTACTCCCGGCGCCCCGGCCCACGACGCCCTCCCGGAACTCGGCGAGCTCGGCCTCCTCCCGCTCCTCGACCAGGTCCAGCGCAGCGGCAAGTCCCGCACCGCCAAGAACCGCACCGCACCGGGCGGCGGCAGCTCGTACACCGTCACCTGCACCCCCGTCGAGTTCCCCACCTCCGACACCGGGGGCGAGCCCGACCCCCACCACACCGGCGTCCTGATCCACCTCGCCGACGTCACCGACCACGCCGAGGCCGTCGAGCGCCTGCGCGCCAGCGAGCGCCGCCAGCGCGAGGCCGCCGTCACCCTCCAACGCTCCCTCCTCCCCCAGGAGCTGGAACAGCCCGACGACCTGCGCATCGCCGCCACCTACCAGCCCGGCGGCACCGAAGCCGCAGTCGGCGGCGACTGGTACGACGTCATCACCCTCGGCGCCGGCCGTACCGCCCTCGTCATCGGCGACGTCATGGGTCGCGGCGTGCGCGCGGCCGCCGTCATGGGCCAGCTGCGCACCGCCGTCCGTGCCTACGCCCGCCTCGACCTGCCCCCGCACGAGGTGCTCCAGCTCCTCGACGGCCTCGCCGCCGAGATCGACGCCAGCCAGATCGCCACCTGCGTCTACGCCGTCCACGACCCCAACGAGGGCCTGCTCGCGTACGCCTCCGCCGGCCACCTCCCGATCCTGGTCCGCGACGAGGACGGCACCGTACGCAGAGCCGCCGACCCCACCGGCCCGCCGCTCGGCACCGGCGGCTGGCTGCACACCTCGGGCACCATCGCCCTGGGCCCCGGCTCCACCGCCGTCCTCTACACCGACGGTCTGGTCGAACGCCGGGGCGAGGACATCGACGAGGGCGTCGCCGCCCTCGAGCGCGCCCTCTCCGGCGCCCAGGGCACCCCGGCCGTCATCTGCGACCGCCTGATGCGGGCCCTCGGCGTGGACGCCGATCACGACGACGACGTCGCCGTGATGGTCCTCCAGCAGCCGGCCCGCACCGGATCCGACGCAGAGCTCTTCCACAACGCCGCCCTGGAACTCCTCGGCGGCATCGAGGCGGCCCCGCGCGCCCGAGCCTTCGCCCAGGGCGTCCTCGCCTCCTGGCGGTTCCCCGTCGAGCTCTGCGACCTCGGCGTCCTGGCCGCCAGCGAGCTCGTCGCGAACTCCCTCCAGCACGGCACCCCGCCCATGCGCCTACGGCTGCGCCGCACCGACCGCCGGCTGATCATCGAGGTCACCGACGGGGACGACCACCTCCCGCGCCGCCGCCGCGCCGAACCGGCCGACGAGACCGGCCGCGGCATCTCGATCATCGCGACCATCGCCTCCTCCTGGGGCTCCCGCCGCACCCCGGGCGGCGGCAAGGCCGTCTGGTGCGAGTTCGCCCTGCCGGACAAATAGCCGAACAGCGGGAAGCAGGAAGGCCCCGATCCACCCGGATCGGGGCCTTCCTGCTTTCCGCACATATATACGTACGACCTACGCGTGCACGCGCTCCACGACGACGTCCTCGCTGACGTCCTTGGTGACGTCCTTCGCGATGCCCTTCGCGACGGCGTCCTCGACCACCACGGCCGGACCGCCCTGCGCCACGACCCTGCTCGCCACCCAAGGGTTGTCCTGCATCGGACTCAGCCGCCTGCCGAGCCGCAGCGCGAGGGCGGCGATCCCGAGCGACACGAACACGAAGACCCCGATGTAGAGCATCGGAACCCCCGCACCGAGCGGCACCCCGAGCGGCCCCAGCGCCAGCGCCATCTGCTTGACCAGCGCGAAGGCCGAGTTGTACTGACCCACCGAGCCCTCGGGCGCCAAGTCGGCCACCAGCGGCGCCAGGGTCGGCGACAGCATGGCCTCGCCGATGCCGAAGAGCGCGTACGTGGTGATGAACGCCGCGGCGGCCATCACGGCGCTGCCGTGCCCCAGACCCGAGAACCCGGCGATGACCCACGCCACGGTCCAGATCAGTCCGACGAGCGCGATCACCCGGGACCGGCGGCGCTTCTCGACCAGCCGGAGCACGACGAACTGCGCGACGACGATCGCACCGGTGTTGGCCGCGAGCGCGAAGCCGAGCGTGGAGGGGGAGATCCCGGCGGCCTCGGTACCGAAGGCGGCCAGACCCGACTCGAACTGTCCGTAGCAGGCGAAGAACACCACGAAGCCCAGCACGCACAGCTGCACCATGGCCTTGTGGCGGAGCAGCCGCTTCCAGCCACTGCCGCCCGACTGGGACGGGTCCTTCGGCACTGCGTCCTTGATGCTCGGCACCTGCGGCAGCCGCACGCTGAGGATGACGCCTGCCAGCACCAGGAACATCACGGCCTCGATGCCGAACAGCAGGGTGAAGCTGCCGGGCCGGCTCTCGTCGACGATCTGGCCACCGAGCAGACCGCCGATGCCCAGGCCCAGGTTCTGCATGAAGAACTGCAGGGCGAAGGCACGGGTCCGGGTGGACGGCGTGGAGCACCACACGATCATCGTGGCCAGCGCGGGCTGCATCACGGCCTGCCCGGCGCCGAGCGCCAGAGCGGAGAGCAGGATCGCCGCGGCGTTGGTGGAGAGTCCGAGGGAGAGCGCACCGACCGAGGCGGTGACGGCCGCCCCGATGACCACGGGCACCGGACCACGTCGGTCGATGACCCGACCGGTGAAGGGCAGCGCGACGAGAGCGCCCAGGGCGAAGGCCACGAACGCGCACGTGGCGGCCATGGAACCCAGATCTCGCACCTGCGCCACATAGATGTAGAGGAACGGAACCGTGAAACCGATGCCGAACGCGGTCAGCGCGTTCCCGGCCTGGATCCGCCGCATCGCAGCGCCCATCACCTTGGTCACTTCTCACCTGCCTTTGAGACCTGAAGCCTGAAGACTTCATAGCTAAACTTCAAGCCTTAACACTACACATCGAAGGAGTTAGACGCCAACGAGCTCGTGCGATACTTCGACCCATGGGTGACACCCCCGACGGCACTGCGGCCGTCCACGAGCCGAGCCTCGACGAACAGATCGCCGTCTATCAGCGCGAGTTCCAGGACCTGGACCCCCAGGTCGAGAAGGTCGTCTCGGCGCTGAGCCGCCTGAACCGCCGGATGAACGTCGCGTACGGCCGCCAGACGGCGGCCCTGGGCATCAGCAACGCGGAGTGGGAGGTGCTCAAGGCCCTCGTCATCTCCGGCGCCCCCTACCGGATGGGTCCGAGCGAACTGGCGAAGCAGCTGGGCCTCACGCCGGCGGCGATGACCCACCGGATCGACCGGATGACGGCGGAGGGCC